>JACQVH010000013.1 GCA_016209895.1 Candidatus Hydrogenedentota bacterium
CAGTCCAGCACGTAGCCGGAGATTGTTCCAGAACCTTCCAGTGGCGGCGGGGCCTCGATTTCGATGACCTGGGGCCCTGTGGCGGATGCCGTTTTCACCGGGGCGGGGGGTGGCGGCGGGGAAACGGGCGGTGCTTGAGTTGACGGCGCCGCTGGCTCCGGTACTGGCCGCCAGAAGTAATGCCCAGCAACGAGGAACATTAGTAAGAGGCCGACCAGTATGGCCACAGTGACCCGGCGTTTCATGGCTACACTCCCCGTTCGGATCCCTACCCACCTTTACGGATTCATTATGGAGTGCTGCGTTAAAGCTGTCAAGCCATGGCCGGTTCCAAGTCCCGTGCATTCCGGTCCCTGCTCGAAGTAACGGGCCGAGCGGGCGAGATGAAGCAGCAAGCGCGGCTCGAAGTTTATGGATGGTAAGTACAAGGGGACCGGGTACGGTGTGGACTTCCACAAGCGTTCTTCCGATCAGAGCGTTTGGGTTACTTTGGTGCCTTCGACGATTTTCATGAGGCGGCAGCCGTATTCGGTGTAGGAGGCGTAGAGTTGGGCGGCGTTGTCGGCTTGTTTGCCGGTGTGGATGACGGCGGCCAAGTGGGGTTCGATGGAGATGCCGCCGTCGTAACCTTTGCCGAGTAGGTCGGTCAGGATTTCCTTCACGTAGCCGTCGCCTTCGCCGCAGTAGGTATAGACGTCTTCGCCGTTGACCTTCTTCGCGTCTTTGATGTGGACGTAGACGATGTGTTCGTAGACTTTCAGGTAGTACTCCCAGGCGTCCTGTCCGTAGGTGACCGGATTGCCGGTGTCGAACACGACTTTGAGCGCAGGGCTGTTCACTTCCCCCAAGAGGATGTTGTTGTTCTCGGCGGACAGGCCGCCCCAGCCACTGCAATTCTCATGGGCCAGGATGACGCCGCCGTCCTCGGCCATCTTGGCCAGCACCTTCATGCGCTGGATGGCTTCCTTGCGCCATTCGTTTTCCGGCAGCGGCTGCTTCGGATCGTTCGGGTAGCTCATGACGCGGATGAACGGAGTACCGAAGCGGTGCATGCGCGGGATAGCGCGTTTCAGGTCGTCGAGGTCAATGGCCGCGTCGCAGGTGATCGGACGGGCCCAGTTGGCGATCGCGGAACCGAAACAGGAGACTTTCATCCCTGCTGAGGTCACGGCATCGTAGACTGCATCGAACGCTTCATCGGGAATTGCCGTAATGTTCTTCCCGTCAATAAGCCGCAATTCGAGATGCCGCCAGCCGAGTTCTCGGTGGGCCTTGATCTGAATGTCAATGGTGGGACCCGCTTCGTCGGAGATTCCTGAGTAGAACATGTTGCCTTCCTTAGATTGTGATTAAATAGGGACAGTCACCGTTTATTTGAAATAAATAAACGATGACTGTCCCTATTTAAACTCGTTGCAGGGCGGTTTCCACGTTTTGCCGGGTTTCTTTGTCTGTGAGCATCTCGACGATTTCGAGCGCGAAGTCCATCGCCGTGCCGGGACTGCGCGACGTGATGACCTTGCCGTCGCGTACCACTCGGTCCTTCTTGACCGTGACGTCGGGCAGACCCATCTTATCCAGGAAACCGGGGTAACTGGTCGCGGACTTGCCTTTGAGCAGACCGGCTTTGGCCAACACCACCGGGGCAGCGCAGATGGCGCCCGTGCACTTTCCGGCAGCGGCAGTTTTCTTCAAGATTTCATGGACGCGCGGATCGTTGTTGAGATTGTCCGCGCCGGGCAATCCTCCCGGAAGGACGACCATATCGAAGTCGTCCTTCATGGCCGCCTCCAGCGTCCTGTCCGGAATGAATTTGATACCGTGGCTACCGGTAACCGGATGGCTGTCGAGGCCGGCCGTGACCACGTTGATATTCGCCCGCCGCAGCACGTCAATAATCGTAGTGGCCTCGACCTCCTCACAACCCTGCGCTAATGGCACTAATACGGACGGCATGTTGCTTAATCCCTCCCACTGGTTCAGAACTCGTATCTTTAGCCTAGAGTTTCACCCAAGGCGACACGGGACTCACTTATCCTCTGTCCATTGCAACGTAAGTCTACGCAGTGACTCGGAGGCGATCAACCGCGAGATACGGTCATTGGGAACGATACTCGAGCCTCCGCATAGCGAAGTCACATTGTGAAATCAGGTCGTGCCCATGTTAGCATTGCGACACGAAGGTAACACTTTGATCGCGAAGGCGCCGCGCGGCGGCGGACCGAACGAAAGGATAAAGCGTGCCATGCCGCAGATTGAGGATATGATCAAAGACTTGCCGCCCGATCTTCGGCAGGAGGTGGAAGATTTCGTCCAGTTCCTCCTGCACACACGCGTGAAGCGTGTGGGTAGAAAGCCCAATCTGAATTGGCGTGGCGCATTACGAGGGGAAAGGGATAATTACACGTCCGTCGAGTTACAGCACCGCCTGCGAGATGCCTGGGGCGATTGATGTACCTCCTCGACACGAACGTGATTCTTGAGTTGCTACTGGAGCAGCCCCGTGCTGACGAAGTCGAACAGTTTCTACACTCAGAAGACCTGTCCCAAGTTTATCTCTCCGACTTGGCTCTTTTCTCGATTGGGATTCACTTGTTTCGGCGGGAGATGGCGAAGGTGTTCGTTCAGGTCGTCGAAGATCTTTTGGGAGAAGGCGGTATACGGCTGGCACGTCTTGAGCCGGCAGAAATGTCCATGGTTGCAACCGTTTCGCAGCGGTTCTCCTTGGATTTTGATGATGCTTACCAATACGCAATCGCCGCTCGGAAAAACATGATAATTCTGAGCTTTGACATTGATTTCGACCGTACCGAACTTGGGCGCAAGACGCCTGCCAATATATCGAGTGTGCGAAAACCGCCAGCATGAGGTTATATCTGAGTCGGCGGAAGGCCACTCTCTCCGGTCTGCATAAGGTATCGCCGTACCTGCTCGAGGGTCTGAATTGCGGCGCGGAGTTGGCTGCGTTCATCGCGGCCCATGTAGCTCACATCCCAATGGACCGCGTCATCCGGGGCGAACAAGAACGCGAATCCACGGTTGGTTTCCGGGTCCGCCACTACGCACAGGAAACAGTCCGCGGTAATAATGGTACGCGTTTTTTGAGCCAGTTCGAGTGCGGCGGCCATGGCCCCGTCGCCGGAGTAGATAGCGGCGGGAAATGTTAACCCACCCGCAAACTGTTTGGCCCCCGACGCGGTAAGGCGCTGGCCAATGATGCCGCCCGTGAAAGTCTCGGCCACGGCCAAGGTCCATCCCCGTTGCGCGAGAAGCCGGTCCAGGACCGTTTCAATCGTGTCGTCGTCCACGCCCATAATCCGACCGGGCAGACGTTCCCGAACTTTTGCCTCAACCGCATCAATGAGCCGGTTAGCCTCGTCAAGGTTCTCCGCCTTCGCCGTGATGCGGATGCGTACGGCTTCCGGCGAAGCCAGCAGGCCGACGGTGGGATTCCGTTGCGAGACGATTAGGTCGCCGATGGCGGCGTCAATCCGCGACTCGCCCATCCCGCAGACCTTCAGTACCCGCCAGTGCAAGATGTCCGTGACGTTGAACTTCTTGCGCAAGTAAGGAATCACCTGGTCGGCCAGCATGGGATACAGTTCTTTGGGGACGCCCGGCATGCAGACGATGACGCCGCGGGCGTCCTCAATGATCAGTCCGGGCGCGGTTCCATTTGGATTCTCGATACCGATGGCGCCCTGCGGCGCCAGAGCCTGTTTCCGGTTGTTGTCGGTCATCCGCACACCGAGCCGTGCAAACCGCGCCTCCAGTTGCTGAAAGAGCTCGGGACGGAACTCCAGCGGCCGCCCCAGCAGTTCCGCAATACACTCCCGGGTGATATCGTCTTCCGTCGGGCCCAGCCCGCCGGAAATCACCACGACATCCGCGCGATTCAGGACGTCGTCCAAGGCTTGCCGAATCCGCTCGGGGTTGTCCCCCACGGTCGTCTTGCGATAAACATCAATGCCGTTCTCGGCCAGCGTGCGGGCCATGAAAGCGGCGTTGGAGTCCACAATCTGTCCGAGCAGGAGTTCGGTGCCAATCATCAGGAGTTCGGCGTGCATGGGAGGTTAGGATAATCACCACCGGCACGACGGGTCAATTCCGAAATCGTGATTCGAAGCGTGCTGAAAGAGCGAGCGGCGCCGGAGAGATTGCAAACGCGACCAAGATATCTTAGCGTATGGTGCGAATGGCGTATGAACCACGAGTAAAGACAGGTACTCGACGTGAACCGGCGTAATTTTGTGAAAACGGGTCTAATTGGGACCCTCGGAACGGTCCTCAGCGGCAGCGCGCTTGGCGTCTCTGCGGCCACAGACCGAACGAAGGGCAACACTGGTCAGGAGAAAAACATGATCTGGGGGAACTTGATGCATTTGAGCTTCAACATGTGGTGTGACTGGGACAACCCGGAAGGTCGGGAGCTCTACGTGAACGCGAAGCCGGACCTCCGATTTGATCCGCCGCTGTGGGACGAACTGTTGGACCGAATGTCCAAGGCCGGTATAAATCTGGTCGTCATTGATCTCGGAGACGGCGTGAAATACAAGAGTCACCCGGAGATCGCGGTGAACGGCGCGTGGACACGGAAGCGTCTCCGGGACGAGCTCGCCAAGCTGCGGAAATTCGGCTTGGAACCCATCCCCAAGATGAACTTCTCCACCACTCACGACACTTGGCTGGGTCCGTACGCCCGGTGCGTCTCGTCGGACGCCTATTATGCCGTGGTCCGGGACGTGATTGCCGAGGCCATCGAGCTTTTCGACAAGCCGCGGTTTTTCCACTTGGGCATGGACGAAGAGACGGCCGGTCACCAGCGGAATCACGAATATGTCGTGATACGCCAGCATGATCTCTGGTGGCGCGATTTCTATTTCTACGTCGAGCAAGTAGAGAAGGCCGGCGTGCGTCCCTGGATTTGGTCCGACTACGTGTGGGAACACGCGGACTTGTTCTTCGAGAAGATGCCGAAATCCGTCGTGCAGAGTAACTGGTATTACGGCGATAAGTTCGGGCCGGACATCAACTATGTAAAGGCCTATCACGATCTTGCCGAGCACGGCTACGACCAAATTCCTACCGGCAGCAACTGGTCTCACGCGGAGAACTTCGAGCGAACCGTCGAGTATTGCGCGAAGAATATCCCTCCCGAGCGCCTGCTGGGTTTTCTCCAGACTTCCTGGAAGCCCACCATCGATCCCTGCCGGCAACGGCACCTGGAGGCGATCGAACAGGTAGGCCGGGCGAAGGCCGGTCTCGCGTAAAGCGAATCGGAGCTGGAGCCGTAAACGGTAACCATGGCGCGCAAACCGACACCCGCGCGGCCCCTCGCTTCTGGTACGGAAGCTTTGTCCGAGGCGAAATCATGGGACGGCTGGATTATCGCCGCACTGGCGGCGGCCACTCTTCTCGCTTATTCGCAGTCCTATACGCTGCAATTCTTGAACTTCGATGACGACCGGTACCTCGTCAGGAATCTCCATGTGACGAATGGCCTTACGTGGGAAGGAATCCACTGGGCGTTCACCACCGGTCACCAATCCAACTGGCATCCCCTGACCTGGCTCTCCCATATGCTGGACGCGTCTCTGTTCGGGATGAATCCCGCCGCGCATCATCTCATGAACGTATTCCTTCACGCCGTCAACGCGATCCTCGTCTTTGTGGTGTTGCGCCAATATACGGGAGCGGCAGGCAAGTCAGCTGCAGTTGCAGCGCTCTTCGCATTGCATCCGCTTCACGTCGAGTCCGTCGCCTGGGCGTCAGAGCGGAAAGACGTGTTGAGTACCGCTTTCTGGCTGCTTACTCTGCTCGCTTACTCCGCCTACCTCCGCCGGCCAAATTGGACTCGCTACGCGGGGATGGTCCTCTTGTTCGCGCTGGGGCTGATGGCCAAGCCGATGCTGGTCACGCTTCCTTTCGTACTACTGCTGCTAGACTGGTGGCCACTGAGACGCGTTCCAGCCGGGTGCCTGCGCAATGCGGCGGGACGCTGCGCACTGAAGAACATCGTCAACGAGAAGCTGCCATTGATGGCCTTGGCGACAGCTTCCTGCGTGATAACCTATCTTGTGCAGCAGCGAAGTGGGGCAATGAGGACGTTCGAAGTCATGCCGTTAACGTTGCGGCTGGCTAACGCGGCCTCCGCTTATCTCGTTTATCTCTTAAAGACGGCATGGCCGGTCGGACTGGTGGCGTACTATCCACATCCAGGCGTATTGCCGTGGTGGCAAGGCGTCGGCGCAGCGTTGACCCTGGTAGGAATCACCGTCGCCGCAATCGCACTCCGGCGATCACGTCCCTGGGCGGCCGTCGGCTGGCTGTGGTACATCGGGACTTTGGTACCCGTAATCGGCCTTATTCAGGTGGGCGGACAGGCCTGCGCGGACCGTTATACCTATATTCCGCTTCTCGGCGTTTTCCTCGTCGTAGTTTGGGGCCTTGAAGAGTTAGTTACGCGGTGGCGCTTCGCTCCTTTCATCCTCCACGCCGCGATGGCGACTTGGCTAACTATCTTGGGCTCGCTGACGTGGATGCAGGTCCTCCATTGGCGCACGAGCGAGTCCCTATTCCGACATGCCCTGGCTTGCAACACCGACAATCCGGTGGCCCATCAGAATCTGGGCAAGGCCCTGGCCGAAGTAGGACGTAACGAAGAAGCCGCGCAACACTTCCGAGAAGTGATCCGACTCGAACCCGACTGGCTCGAAGGATATTACAACTTAGGCACCGTGGCTCTGAGCCAACAGCAATTCCAGGAAGCGACACGCCTTTTTGAGACAGTACTAAAGATGCGACCCAACCATGTGCCCGCAATCGTTTACTTGGGAAATACCTTTATGGAGATGGGGCAGTTCGAGAAAGCGGTCGAGTACTTTACTCGGGCTTTGTCTCTCGAACCGGGGGATCGGATTGCGCGCTATGATCTCGCCGTAGCGCTACTGCGTGAAGGAAAGCTTCCCGAAGCCGAAGCACACATCCAGGAATTACTTCGGATTGATCCGCAATATCCCGATGCGCGGCATGTTCTGGAAATGATCCAGAATGAAATGCGGCGGTCAAGCAACTCGGCGCAGCCGTAATCGAGAGTTCGTAATCGAGAGATGCCCGCCTCAGGCGGGATCGTATTCGAGTCTCGATTACGATTACGAAACTTAGACTACACGACCCAGACCAAAGGTTGAAATGCCGTTCGGCATTTGCTACACTCCGCTCCTTTGTCAAAGTAGTCTCGCTGTGGCAGTTCGGCCACAGCTCCGATAAATCCGCGGGATCAAGAAAGAGAAAGGTTCATGGGAAGATATATCGGTCCAAAGCATAAGTTGTGCCGCCGTTTGGGCGGCTGTATCTGGGGCAAACCGAAGTGCCCTTCGGTGAAACGACCCTATGCGCCCGGCCAGCACGGCCAGAACATCCGTCGCAAACAATCCGTGTACGGACAGCAACTCCTGGACAAACAGAGAATCCAGTTGCATTACGGCCTCTTGGAACGCCAGATGCGCCGGACCTTCGCCAAAGCCCAACGCATGGGCGGTGTTACCGGCACGAACCTGCTGACGTTGCTCGAATCGCGCCTGGACAGCATCGTGTACCGTCTCGGTTTCGCACCCACGGTGTTTGCGGCCCGGCAACTCGTGTCACACGGTCACATCCGGGTGGATAACAAGAAAGTGGACCGTGCGTCGTTCCAAGTGAAGGCGGGCATGACCGTGAGCATCCGCGAGCGGAGCCGAAACGTACCGATGATCATGGACGGCGCCGAGAATCCGCCGACGCGATTGCCTGAATACTTGGAACGTGCGCCCAAGTCGTTTGAAGGGCGGATGGTGGCCACGCCGAATCTCGAGACCTTGCCGCTCAAAGTGGACACCGCGGGGATTATCGGCTTCTATTCACGCTAGACTTTCAGTTTTTCGTGCAGGCGGGTCAGGAGCTCTGGCCCGCCTGTTTCTTTGGCGCACTTAGAAATGCGGGCGGGGTAGTGAGCGTCACATGCCGGTTGCGCTTCCGCAATTGAAAATAACAGACAGCCTCCGGACCGCGATCACGGAACATCGTTCCCAAAATGTGGAGGTGGTAGGTCCGTGGGGGTCCGGGAAGAGTATCGTTGCGTTACAGGTGGCCGTCGCGGTGAGGCGGCCCTTGTGCATCATCTCTGCCGGACGGATTGAAGCCGAGGCCGTCTACGACGACCTTGTTACTTTTGCCGGCGCGGAGTCTACACTCTTCTTCCCGGCGTGGGAGGTACTGCCCACCGACGCCATGGCTCCGGCCGACGACGTCGTGGCCGAGCGGATGAATACACTCCAAGCGCTGACCAACGCGTTGGCAAACGGCGAAGTCCGAAACATTGTGGTCCCCGTCCGCGCACTCCTTCAACGAGTAATCGCGCCGCGCCGCTTGACCAAGGACACGGTATTCCTCGAGGTCGGGAAAGAGTACAACCTGGAAGAGTTGCTTGCGCGACTCGTCCATCTCGGTTACGAACGCGAACTGATGGTCGAGCAACGCGGGCAGATGAGCCTGCGTGGCGGTATCTTCGACATTTTTCCCATCTCGAGCGAACTCCCCTATCGGATCGAATTCTTCGGCGACGAGATCGAGTCCATACGCCGGTTCGAACCGGAGACCCAGCGGAGCATTGACCGTCAACGACAAGTCACCATCCTGCCCAGGTCCGAAAAGTTGATGCTGTCGGAACTGGCCAATCAACGGGAGGCTTTGGGCAGTGTACTTGACTATCTTCCCAACGATACGCTGATAGCGCTGGATGAGCCGCTCGCCGTGGCTGAGGAAGCCGAACGGATATCTCTCCAATTCGCCGACGTCCCGCACTTTCAGCCGTGGGAATCGGCGCGGGACGGTCTGGGCGAATTCACCGGTATCTCGCTCGCACAAGTGAGTTTCGCCCGGCCCGGGGGCGGAACGCGCCTGACGGCGCCGATGGGTTCAATCCTGGGATGGGAACGCCGCCTGGAAGGTTTCTGGGAGCAACTTCAACAATGGGACCGCGACGGCTATACGGTTGTGATTCTCTGTGTCAATACCGGAGAACGTCAGCGGCTCCTGGAGCTTCTCGAGGCACAAGGATACCGGCCCGGGCAAGACCGATTCGACCTACGGGTGGAAATCGGCCGGCTGCGAGCAGGATTCGTCTCCACGGCGGACCGCGTGGCCGTTCTGAGCGAGCGCGAGATGTTCGGGCGTCGCTACGTTCGACGCACGCGCCGTCGGTTCGAGGCGGGCGCGTCCATCACGGTATTCAGCGATCTGCGCCCCGGCGATTACGTCGTCCACGTACACCACGGAATAGGTCGCTACCTCGGCTTGCGACGTTTTCCCGGTAAGGCCGGCGATTTTCTGACCATCCAGTACACGGCCGGCGACAAACTCTACCTGCCGGTAACGCACATTGATGCGATCCAAAAATACGTCGGGGGCGACGACGCGAGGCCGAAAGTGGACCGCCTCGGCGGGGCGACCTGGGCGCGCACCAAAGCCCGCGTCAAGAAGGCCATCCGCGACATGGCGGAGGAACTTATCAAGCTATATGCGACCCGCGAAAGTCGTCCCGGACATTCGTTCAGCGTGGATACGCCGTGGCAATTGGAATTCGAAGAGGCGTTCGAGTACGACGAGACGCCGGACCAGGCCCGCGCGATCGTGGAAGTCAAGCGCGACATGGAATCCCCAAAACCCATGGACCGCCTGCTCTGCGGCGACGTCGGCTACGGTAAGACCGAGGTCGCGTTGCGCGCGGCGTTCAAAGCAGTGCAGGACGGGAAACAGGTGGCGGTGTTGGTACCGACCACCGTGTTGGCCGAACAGCACTACACGACATTTTCCGAGCGGCTGGCGGACTACCCGGTGAGGATCGAGATGTTGAGCCGATTCCGTTCCGCCAAGCTACAGCGGGAGACCATCGAGCGACTTAAGTCCGGGGAAGTGGACATCGTCATTGGCACCCACCGGCTAATCTCAAAAGACGTGCATTTCAAAGACCTCGGCTTGATTGTCGTTGATGAAGAACAGCGGTTCGGCGTCCGGCACAAGGAACGTCTCAGGCAGCTTCGAGCCCTGGCCGACGTGCTGACCATGACCGCGACGCCGATACCCCGCACCTTGAACATGTCGCTCACGGGCATTCGCGACATGAGCCTCATCAACACGGCGCCGAACGACCGGCTTCCAATTCATACCTGCATCGAGTCTTTTGACGAACGGCTGATCGCCGAGGCCATCGAGCGGGAACTGGCGCGGCAAGGCCAAGTCTTTTTTGTGCACAATCGCGTTCAGACCATTCTCCACTACGCGGAACTGGTGCGACGCCTGGCCCCGGGGGCGCGGGTCGCCGTCGCGCACGGGCAGATGCCCGAACACGAACTGGAACAAGTCATGACGGCCTTCATTCACAAGGAAGTGGACGTGCTGGTGTGCACGACGATCATCGGCTCCGGACTGGATATCCCCAACGCCAACACGATCGTCATCCATAACGCCGATCACTTCGGTTTGGCCGAGTTGTACCAGTTGCGGGGCCGCGTGGGACGGTACAAGCA
>JACQVH010000173.1 GCA_016209895.1 Candidatus Hydrogenedentota bacterium
GGATCGCACAGCGTGTCCCCCGTGGTCGTGTTCTTGGCGCCGATCACCGCTCCGATATCGCCGGCCCGGAGTTCCTCCAGGTCAATCCGTTCGTCGGCATGCATCTCGAGGAGCCGGCCCAGCCGTTCCTTCTTGCCGGTACGCGCGTTGTATACCATGTCTCCCGTCCGGATGACCCCGGAATACACGCGCACGAACGTAAGCCGCCCGACATGCGGGTCGCTCAAAATCTTGAACGCCAAACCTGCAAACGGCTCGTCGTCGGAGGGCCGCCGCACCACATCATGCCCGCCGTGCCGCGGGTCTTTGCCAACTACCGAGTCCACGTCCAAGGGCGACGGCAGGTAATCCACCACCGCATCCAGGAGCAGACGTATTCCCTTGTTCTTCAGTGCCGCGCCGCACAACGTCGGGCACAACTGATTCGTTACCGTCCCTTTGCGGAGCGCCAAGATCAATTCTTCCGTCGTCACCTCTTCGCCATGGACGTACTTCTCCATGACCACCTCGTCCGCCTCGGCCGCGGCTTCCAGCACATCGTGGTGGGCCTGTTCGGCTGCCTCCCGGAGTTCCTCGGGTATTTCCGAGAACTCGAGCTCCGCGTCCAGTCCCTCACCCAGCCAGTGGCACGCCCGCATCCGAACCACGTCCACCACGCCGCAAAAGTCATCTTCCGTTCCTATCGGAATCTGAATCGGCACCACGACCGCCCCCAGTCGTTCCCGCATACTCTGCAGGGACCGGAAGAAGTCCGCCCCGACACGGTCCATCTTGTTGACCAAGGCAATCCGCGGCACCTTGTATTTATCCGCTTGGCGCCACACCGTCTCCGACTGCGGCTGAACGCCCGCCACGCCACAGAACACCGCTACCGCGCCGTCCAAAACCCGTAGGCTGCGCTCCACTTCCGCCGTAAAGTCCACGTGGCCCGGCGTGTCTATAATATTGATTCGATGGCCTTTCCATTCACACGCGGTGGCCGCCGACGTAATCGTGATACCCCGCTCCCGCTCCTGGACCATGTAGTCCATGGTCGCGGTACCGTCGTGCACTTCACCGACCCGGTGTAATCGCCCGGAGTAATAGAGAATCCGCTCCGTAACGGTGGTTTTCCCGGCATCAATATGCGCCATGATGCCGATGTTACGCGTATTCCCCAGTGAAAACTGACGGGACACAGTCAGAAACCTCGTTTTGGTCTTACTCGACAACACACACGACGGCACGGCACGGCCTCCCGAGAAGACGCGGTACCGGCAGAACGAGCGCGGAATGTTCCGCGCCGCCCACTGCAAGATGGTGTGTTATGCTGTACACTGCTTGTTCCCGTCTGCTCACTGTCAAACCGCGCCACGCGGCCCGGTCTCATTCAACTCGGTTTCAGGCCCGTCTCGGGCCGGACACATTGCCGCCCCGCGACAGAACCACATTGCTCAATCAGGTATTGGTTTCCGAGGTCGGAATTTACCGTTCGGAATGCCGGCCGACGATCTTATTCCGCCGGCCGAAACGTTATGCGGACCACGTCTCGCGTGGTCGTCAGAAACGAAGGTGAGCGAAGGCCTTGTTCGCCTCCGCCATCCGATGCGTATCTTCTCTACGCTTTATCGTATTGCCTTGGTTATTGTAACAATCCAGCAACTCCGCGGCCAGCCGTTGGGCCATGGTCTTCTCGCCGCGTTTAC
Source organism: Candidatus Hydrogenedentota bacterium (assembly GCA_016209895.1). Lineage (GTDB taxonomy): Bacteria > Hydrogenedentota > Hydrogenedentia > Hydrogenedentales > SLHB01 > JACQVH01. The sequence goes on from JACQVH010000173.1 coordinate 1,686, forward strand.
GCGCAAACTCGATTATCCAACGGAACGCCAGCGCCTGTCGCGTCGCCGGAGGCACTTCCACGGGCACTTGATACGTCGCCCCGCCGACCCGCCGGGACTTCACTTGGAGCATGGGCTTCGCGTTGTCAATGGCGGTCTCGAAGACTTTCAGCGGGTCGTCCTTCGACACTTTGCCGCGCAACTCCTCCAAGGCGCCGTAAACAATGGACTCGGCGGTGCTCTTCTTCCCGCAAACCATGACGGTATTCACGAATTTCGTGACCACGGTGCTCTTGAACTTTGGGTCCAGCAGCGGCTGTCGCCGCGCTACTTCACGTCTCCTCGGCATCCCTGACTCCGTCTCAAATTAACCAACTACTCGAAGATTTCCTAGACCAGCTTGGGCTTCTTGACGCCGTACTTCGACCGGCTAACCCATCGGCCCTGATGCACTTGGCGTCCGCCGTCATCCTTAGCGGTCGCGGTCCCGCCCATGTCGCCGCTGGCGTCCAATACGCCGCGGATCATATGGTAACGAACCCCGGGCAAGTCCTTCACGCGTCCACCGCGGACCATGACCTGCGAGTGTTCTTGTAAGTTATGTCCGATACCGGGAATATATACCGTCACTTCCATGCCGTTTTTCAGTCGCACCCGCGCCACTTTGCGCAGGGCCGAATTCGGTTTCTTCGGCGTCATCGTGTACACGCGCGTACACGTTCCAGACGCTTGGGGAGAGCCCTTGAGGGCCGGGGACTTCGTGCGGTTCGACCGTTTCGTCCGGCAGTCACGCAACAACTGATTGATCGTCGGCAAACACTCTCTCCCTTCGGTAACATAATCACGGACAACGCTGCCGGTCATGCTGGTAGCGTCCCGTCCCACAACATTCTTTCTTTGAAGCGGAGACACACCCGCAACACACGGGGCCTCCGTAAAGAAACGCCACCCTTACTACACTGACGGCGGGCAGCGAACAGACCTCGCCCCCTTTACAGCGGCCAACAAGTATAGCACCCGGCACCACCGATGTCAAGCAACTTTTTGTTTATCAAGCCATTACGTCTTCGGCCGTCTTCTCCGGACCCACCTCGAGTTCGGCCGAGAAGTCTTGGCGCGCTTCTTCGGTCAGTACCAAATGCGTGTCCTGATAGTGGGGGCTCCCGGTTCCGGCCGGGATCAGATGTCCGATAATGACATTCTCTTTCAGGCCGCGCAGGTAGTCCCGCTTGCCCGACAACGAGGCTTCGGTTAGCACCCGCGTCGTCTGTTGAAACGACGCGGCCGCCACGAAACTTTCCGTGCTCAGAGCGGATTTGGTGATGCCCTGCAAAATCGGCTCTGCCTCCGACGGACGCCCGCCTTTCGCCAAGGTCTGCTGGTTAAACTCGTGGAAACGAATCTTGTCCACTTCTTCATGGGCCAGGAACGGCGTATCGCCGGGATCGTCCTTGATCCGCACCTTCCGCAGCATCTGGCGGATAATGGCCTCGATGTGTTTGTCGTTGGTCCGCACCCCTTGCAACCGGTACACCTGCTGGATTTCGTCCAACAGATAACGCCGCAACGCGTCTTCGCCCTGCACGTCCAGGATGTCCTGCGGAATCACGGGCCCGTCGGTCAGCCGTTGACCCGCGTAGACCCGGTCGCCGGACTGCACGTTTAGGTGCTTGCCGGGCGGGATCGTATACTCCCGTTCCTTGCCGATCTGCGGGATGACCTTGACTTTGCGCATCCCCTTGGATACGCCACCCAATTCCACAATACCGTCAATATGGCTGATGATCGCCGGGTCCTTGGGCTGGCGCGCCTCGAACAACTCGGCGACCCGCGGCAGGCCGCCGGTAATATCTTTCGTTTTGCTGAATTGGCGCGGCGTCTTGGCCAGAAGGTCGCCGGCCTTGACATGGTCGCCCTCCTTCACCACCACGTGAGTCTGCGCCGGAATCGTCGCATAGGCCAACACCTCGTCGTTCTTGCCGAGGATGGTCACCTGTGGGTGAAGGTCATGTTTGTGTTCGGTTACCACATGTTCTTCGAGGCCGGTGTCCGGATTAACGTCGAGCCGGACTGTGACGCCCTCCACCATGCCCTCCAGATGAATCCGTCCCGGAGCTTCGGCCACGATGGACACGTTGTACGGGTCCCATTCGAACAGCGCTTGCCCTTTTCGCAGCTTCTGGCCGTCATCGGCGTGCAGTATTCCACCCGTGGGAACTACGTACCGCTGCACTTCTTTGCCTTCGGTATTGAGAATCACGATTTCGCCGCCGCGGTTCACCACCACGCGCTTGCCGTCCCGGTCCGTCGCCGTCCGCACCTGCCGGTATTGAATAGACCCCGATTCGATCATTCGAATCTCACTGGCTTCCACCTGGCGGCTGGCCGCGCCACCGATATGGAAGGTGCGCATCGTCAGTTGGGTACCGGGCTCGCCGATGGACTGCGCCGCGATAATCCCCACGGCCTCGCCCAGTTCGACCAGATTGCCGGTCGCCAGATTCCGCCCGTAGCATTTCGCGCAAACCCCGCGCTTGGCCTGGCACGTCAACACCGAACGAATTTTCGCCCCGGGAAGACCCTTGGCGACGATCTTGGCCGCCTTGTCTTCATCAATCTCTTCGCTCGCGCGCACGATCGGTTCGGCCTCGCCCGGAACCGTGATGTCGTCGAGTGCGTAGCGCCCCACCAAGCGTTCTTCGAGTGGTTCGACCACTTCCGAAGCCTCCATCAGGGCCTCGACCCAAACGCCGTTCAACGTGCCGCAGTCCACTTCCTCGATAGTTACGTCCTGCGCCACGTCCACCAAACGCCGGGTCAGATAGCCGGCGTCCGCGGTCTTCAGCGCCGTATCCGCGAGACCTTTCCGGGCGCCGTGGGACGAAATGAAATACTCGAGCACGCTAAGCCCTTCGCGGAAGTTGGATGTAATGGGCGATTCAATGATGTCTCCGGACGGTTTGGCCATCAGTCCGCGCATACCGGCGAGCTGACGGATTTGCTGCTTCGTGCCGCGCGCGCCGGAGGTCAACATCAAATACACGCCGCTGAAGCCCTGATCGTTGTCAGCCATGTGTTTTAACATCGCCGAAGCCACGGATTCCGTCGTGGTGGTCCATTGATCGATCACTTTGTTGTAGCGTTCGCCTTCGGTGATCAGCCCGTTCTGGTACATGTCGTCAATGCGCTCGACTTCCTTCTGGGCCTCCGCGATCAACTTCTCTTTCGCCGGCGGAACCAGCATGTCGCACACGGCGATCGAAAGCCCGGCCAACGTGGCCTGCTTGAAGCCGATCCGCTTGAGGTCGTCGAGCAGTTCCACCGTCTTCTTATGGCCATGTCGGGCATAGGCGTTGGCAATGATATCCCCCACGGTATTCTTGTTATGTTCGATGTTGACTTCGTGAAGGGAAATCTCGGAAGGCAGCGATTCCTTGAACAGCACCCGGCCCACGGTCGTGTCCACAATCCGGCCGTCGTACCACACCTTAATCCCGGCATGGAGGTCCACCTCGCCCATCTCGTACGCGAGCAGCACGGAAGGCGTATCGGCGTACACCTTGCCCGGATTGAGAATCTGGCCGTCCTTTCCGGTCCAGTCCGACTTCCATTCGCCCTTCGCGCCCTTGCGCTCCTTGGTCATGTACGAGATGCCCAACACGATGTCCTGGCTGGGCGTCACGATGGGACGTCCGTTCGAGGGCGAAAAGATGTTGGTCGAAGACAACATCAGCAGCCGCGCTTCCAACTGGGCCGCCGGCATCAAGGGGACGTGCACCGCCATTTGGTCCCCGTCGAAGTCGGCGTTAAACGCCGCACAGACCAAAGGATGGATACGGATGGCCTTGCCCTCGATTAACACCGGCTCAAACGCTTGGATGCCCAGCCGGTGCAAGGTCGGCGCGCGATTCAACAGCACGGGATGGTCTTTGATGACCTCTTCCAGAATATCCCAGACTTCCTCGCGGCCCTGGGCGATGGCCCGTTTCGCCGCTTTGATCGTGCTGGCGATGCCGCGTTCCTTCAGCTCCCGAATGATGAACGGCTCGAAGAGTTCCATGGCCATCTTTTTCGGAAGCCCGCACTGGTGCAATCTCAGTTCCGGACCGACGACGATCACCGAGCGCCCGGAATAATCCACGCGCTTGCCGAGCAGGTTCTGGCGGAATCGGCCCTGTTTGCCTTTGAGCATGTCGCTCAACGATTTCAAGGGGCGGTTGCCCGCGCCGAGCACCGTGCGTCCGTGGCGTCCGTTGTCGAACAGCGCGTCCACCGCCTCCTGCAACATTCGCTTCTCGTTGCGCAGGATCACCTCGGGCGCGCGCAACTCGATCAGCCGCTTCAGCCGGTTATTGCGGTTGATCACGCGCCGATACAAATCGTTAAGATCGCTGGTCGCGTAGCGACCGCCTTCCAACGGCACCAACGGGCGTAGATCGGGCGGGATCACCGGGACCACGTCCAGCACCATCCAACTCGGACTGTTGCCGGACTTCCGCAGCGCCTCGACCACCTTCAGCCGCTTGATGGACTTGGTGCGCGTCTGCATCGAAGTCGAACTCGCCACGGTGGCGTGCAACTCGGCGCTCAACGCGTCCAAGTCAATCTCCTCGAGCAACATCTTGACCGCCTCCGCGCCCATCTTGGCAACAAAGCGGTCTCCCCACTGCTCACGCGCATCCTGGTACTCGTCTTCGCTGAGGGTCTGCATCTTCTCCAGGCTGGTATCGCCGGGATCAATCACGATGTAGTGCTCGAAATAGATGATCCGTTCCAAGACCCGGATCGATAGATCCAACAGATTCCCAATGCAGCTCGGAGTCGTCTTGAAAAACCAAATGTGCGTCACCGGCACCGCGAGCTTGATGCAGCCCATCCGTTCCCGGCGCACCTTGGATTCGGTAATCTCGACCCCGCAACGATCGCAGGTGATCCCGCGGTGCTTCACTTTCTTGTATTTGCCGCACCCGCATTCCCAGTCCTTCACCGGACCGAAAATCCGCTCGCAGAACAAGCCGTCTTTTTCCGGCTTAAAAGTGCGATAGTTGATGGTCTCGGGCTTCTTAACCTCGCCCCGGGACCACTTCAATATTTCCTCGGGCGACGCCAAGCGGATTTGAATGGCGTCGAATCGTTCTCCGGTCGTGGCGATATACTTGGCCAAGATCTTAACCCTCCAACGGTTCTTCTTGTTCTTCTTCGGGCTCGCCGCCGTCTTCTACTTTGATCAATTTGATCACGTCCAGACACAAGCTTTGCATCTCGCGAACCAGCACATTGAACGACTCCGGGGTGCCGGGATCGACTTCTTTATCCCCCTTCACGATCGCTTCGTACGCTTTGGTGCGGCCCTGGATGTCGTCGGACTTGATGGTCAACAACTCCTGCAAGGTATAAGCCGAGCCATAGGCCTGAAGCGCCCACACTTCCATCTCGCCGAAGCGCTGCCCGCCAAATTGCGCTTTGCCGCCCAGCGGCTGTTGCGTAACCAGCGAATAGGGTCCGATGGCCCGCGCGTGAATCTTGTCATCCACCAGATGATTCAACTTCATCATGTAAATCTGGCCGACCGTCACGAGTTGATCGAAGTACTTCCCGGTCCGGCCATCGCGCAGCCGCTCCTTGCCGTTCTCCGGCAATTTGGCCTTGCGCAAGTACTCGCGAATCTTCTCTTCGGAGGCGCCGTTGAACACCGGCGTGGCCACCTTCATCCCCAGTGCCTTCACCGCCCAGCCAAGATGCGTCTCCAGAATCTGCCCGACGTTCATCCGCGATGGCACCCCCAGCGGGTTGAGCACCAGTTGAATCGGCGTCCCGTCCGGCAGATACGGCATATCTTCGGCCGCCAGAATCTTCGCGATGACGCCTTTGTTCCCGTGTCGGCCGGCCATCTTATCGCCCACGGACAGACGCCGTTTCGTGGCCACGAAAACTTTCACCATCTTGATGACGCCCGGAGGTAGCTCATCGCCCTTGCGGAGCATGTCCACCTTGCTGTCCCGGAATGCCACCAGTTTCGCTTCTTCCATGGCCGCCATATTCACCAGCCGCGTCATTTTTTGCTGCAGCTTCCGATCCTCAATCTTCAGGCGGGCGAGAACGCTATAGTCCGCTTTCTCGAGATGGCTCACTTTAGCCCGCTTGCCCTTTTCGAGAACCAGTTCGTCGGTCTTGTGGTCCACCACGTCTTCCAGAATCTTCTCGCCGATGACCTCGTCCTTAATCAGCCGGACAAAAGTCTCGCGGATGGTGTCAATACGCTCCTGATACTCGCGCTTGACCCGCGCGACCTCGGCCGAGAGCGCCGATTTCGAACCGGACTCGCCGCCCTTATCCCGGCGGCTGCAGATTTTCACGTCCACGATGACCCCGTCTACGCCGGGCGGTACGGTCAGCGACGCATCGCGCACGTCTTCGGCCTTGTCGCCGAAAATCGCTCGCAACAGCTTCTCTTCCGGGGCCAGTTCGGTCTCCCCTTTCGGGGTCACCTTACCGACGAGAATGTCGCCGGGTTTGACTTTGGCGCCAATCCGAACGATGCCGGTTTCGTCGAGATTCTTCAGGGCATCTTCGCTGACGTTGGGTATATCGCGCGTGATCTCTTCCGGACCAAGCTTGGTGTCGCGCGCTTCCAATTCGAAGACCTGCACGTGCACCGAAGTGAACGTGTCTTCTTTGACGAGGTCTTCGCTGATCAGAATGGCGTCTTCGAAGTTGTACCCTTCCCATGGCAGGAAAGCGACCAACACGTTCCGGCCCAGCGCCAGTTCACCGCGATCCGTCGCCGGACCGTCGGCGATAATGTCGCCCTTGTCCACCTTGTCACCGCGATCTACGATCGGCCGCTGGTTGATGCAGGTATTCTGGTTGGAGCGCACAAATTTCTTCAGCCGGTACATGTCCTCGTCCGTACGGAACGGGTTCTCATCCTTGTCCCGGGCCGCCTTGGTCGTGTGCCGGATGCGAATGGACTCTCCATCCACGTATTCCACGACGCCCGAACGGTCGGCGCGCACCACCGTGCCCGCGTTACGCGCCGTTACGCGCTCCAGACCCGTACCCACGTACGGCGCTTCCGTGCGCAAGAGCGGCACCGCCTGGCGTTGCATGTTGGAACCCATCAAGGCGCGGTTGGCGTCGTCATGTTCCAGAAACGGAATCAACGCCGCGGCCACGCTTACCAACTGCTTCGGCGACACGTCCATGTAATCCACCTGGCCGGGCTCCACTTTCGGGAAGTCCCCGCGATGGCGCGTCAATACGGTCGGACCGACAAAGCGGTGTCGTCCGTCCAGGGGCGCGTTGGCCTGGGCGATGATGTAGTTGTCCTCATCGTAAGCCGACAGGTACTCGTGCTTCTCCGTCACGCGCCCGCTGTCCACTTTCTTGTACGGGGTCTCGAGGAATCCATAATCGTTGATGCGCGCGTACGTGGACAGGCTCGCCATCAACCCGATGTTGGGGCCTTCCGGGGTCTCGATGGGACAGATGCGGCCGTAGTGACTGGGGTGCACGTCCCGCACTTCGAATCCCGCTCGATCTCGGCTCAAGCCGCCCGGACCCAGCGCGCTCAAGCGCCGTTTGTGGGTCAATTCCGCCAGCGGATTGATCTGATCCATAAAGTGCGACAACTGGCTCCGGCCAAAGAAGTCTTTGATCACGGCGCTGACCGGTTTCGGGTTCACCAAGTTCTGCGGCGTCAACTGATCTTCTTCCTGATAGTTCATCCGCTCCCGGACGGTCCGTTCCATGCGCACCAGGCCAATGCGAACCTGATTGGATAACAGTTCACCCACGGCCCGCACCCGCCGGTTGCCCAGATGGTCAATATCATCCAGGACGCCTTCGCCGCCGCGCAGTTTCACGAGATACTGTACCGTCGCGACCACGTCCTCTTTCGTCAAAGTCTTCGTTTCCTGAGGCGTCTGCAGGCCAAGTTTGCGATTGATCTTGTAGCGACCTACCGGCGCGAAGTCGTAGCGACTCGGGTCGAAGAATAATTTCTGAAAAAACGACCGCGTGGTGGCGTCCGTGGCTGGGTCGCCCGGACGAATGCGCTCGTAGATCATGCGGTACGCGTCTTCTTGGGTCTGGGTAGGATCCATCGCCAAGGTATTCGCAACCGACGGGTCCCGGGCCGCGTCCTCATGTACCAACAAGGAAACCTCGCGAACGTGCGAATGCATCAGCCGGCTGGCCGCCGCCTCTGTAAGCTCTTCCGCGGCATCGCCCAAAATCTCTCCCGTCTCCGGGTCAATCACGTCGGCGGCGACAATGCGACCCACCAGATTCTCGGGTGCGTAAGACTTGCTGCCGATCTTGACCTTCGTCCGCCCCAACTGCGCCGTCTCGGTGCGATAAAAGAGCTTGAGTATGGATTCGTTGTCGTCGAATCCGAAGGCGCGGAGAAACGTCGTCCCAAGGACCCGAGAACGCCGGTCCATCGTCAGCCACAAATAATCGTTGATGTCGTACTCAAACTCGAGCCACGCGCCCCGATAGGGAATGATTCGCGCCGTCAGGAGCGTCTTCCCGTTTTGATGCTGCTTCGTCTCGAAGGAAACTCCGGGCGACTTGTGCAGTTGGCTGACAATCACCCGTTCCGCCCCGTTGATGATGAACGTGCCCGTCGGCGTCATCATGGGTAATTCGCCCAGGAACACCTCCTGCTCCACCATCATCTTCTCGCGAACTTCGCTGGTATTGCCGACTTCCTCGAAGCGCACCAGGCGCAGCAACGCCTTCAAGGAGGCGGCGTACGTCAATCCCCGCTCCTGACACTCCTCGACGGTGTATTTCGGGGGCGTGAAGGAGTATTGCACAAACTCCAGCCGGGTCAACCCGTCCGGCGATTCTACCGGGAAGACATCCAGAAAGACTTCTTGCAGTCCTTTCGGCTCGCGCTCGTCGGGGGGGACGTCCCATTGCAGAAAGTCGGCATACGACTTCGTCTGAATCTCGATCAGGTCGGGCAGTTCCATCGGATCCGGAACCCGGCCTAAATACGGACGCTGGTGGGTAATCTCGGGAGCGACTGCCATGCGCACATCCTCTATTAACTAGTTACTTAGCTACGTTTGAAACAAAACAGAGCGCACCCCACGCGTGTGCGGAGGCGCGATTCATGGAAACGTATGGACACACTACTGGATTCACTGGCGTAAAGAATAAGTCTAGCATAACCGCCCGTTCGTGTCAAGGGCAAATTTCGTGCCAATCTCATAAGCCGCTTCTTTCGACGGCGCGCCTCAAACGAACTGGGCCACCACGGCCAACCCGGTGGCCACGCTCGTGAACGTGTCGCGTTGAAGCATCCGTTCCGGACCGTACCGGGCCTCGAGCAGGGTTCGGACGGCCGGCACCAAGCTGGTGCCTCCGGTGGTCAAGACAAAATCCAGGTCGGCCGGAGTGATACCCGCCGCCGACTCGGCCTCGCGGATGGACCCCAACATCTCCTCGAGCATCGGCTCGATGATCCTCGCGAATTCGCCCCGGTCCAGATGCTCGGAAATGGCGACCTGGTCGTTCCGGACCTCGATACTCGTTGCCGCGTCTTGAGACAGGCGGCGCTTCGCGGATTCAACCTCGCGGACCACGGGGTACCCGTAATTACGCTGGATCAGGGACCGCAGCGCCCGGATGGCTTCGGGCTGAGTCGAACTCGCTTCGGTGGCGATCAGCCAATTGATAATTTCCTCGGTATTCAGTCGGTAAAGATTCTGCCAGTCTAGAATCGCGTTGAACAAATACTGCGGCATGGGCAACCGCGAGGGACCATAGCGCGACTGACTGCCAAAGCACGGAAATAGTTTGGCCCGAATGATCTCGCGGTCAAGCGCGTCGCCGGCTACCGGAAGACCCGCGATTCCCAGGATGCGACTCTCGGCCAATCGCGCCTCCGCCCCCTGCGCCCCGCCAAACTCCATCACGCAGACGTCACACGTCCCACCCCCGATGTCCACGACCATCAACCGCTGCCGGCGCTCGGTCCCAATCGCGTACTCGACACAGGCCGCCACCGGTTCGTAAAAGAATACCACGTTCCGAAATCCGGCCAACCCGGCCGCCCGGCGTAGCCGTCGTTCGGCGACGGCATCCTCGTCCGGGTCCGAAGAAAACCGCACCGGACGTCCCATCACCACCGTGTCCACGGCCTCGCCCGCGACCGCATCCACGGCC
>JACQVH010000188.1 GCA_016209895.1 Candidatus Hydrogenedentota bacterium
GGTCTACGGTGATGTGGTTCTGCGTGTCGCTCTCGTGGATTAGGGTCACTTTGCCCGTGTCAGTATCTACCCGAAATAACGAGCCGCGGCCTTCTTTATTTACGACGTTGCCGAAGTAGCGTTTGCCTTTCAGATCAATCGTGGCTAGGGAGCGTGGCGCAGTGGGTCGCTCGCCGGGCACGCGGGCGATGGTCTCCTCTTCCAACGTCTTGACATGCACCCGCCTTAGTTCGCCCCGCGTGAGATAGTAGGCGGAGTCCGTCGTAGGGCAAACGGCGATGCCGCCGATATCGTCACAGTCGGTAAGCTGAACCAGATCCATACCGTTGGTCTGAACCCGGAACAGGTCGAATGGCGCTTCCCGTCCGGCATACCGCTGCGAAAGGAAGACCACGTGGCCGTCATCTTCCGTGAACGAACACATCTCGAAATACAAGTTCATACTGATGCAAGGATGATGCGTCAGCCTCGTAATCTTCAGTCCGGAGCGCGGGTCCCGAAAAAATACCCGTTCGCAATCGTGCAACGTTCCCTTGGCCATTTGAATGACTCCTTCCAATCCGGGTGCGGGGTCTATGTGGAATCGCAGGTGCAGATTATAATGCGGAACCGGACAATCTTCACCGTGCCGCTGCGGAGACCGCGCGCAGTCCGACACGTCCGACTGGTCCAACCCGTCTGACAGGTCCTGCACATCCCGAGGAGAATTGCCATGAACGTAGTTATATCGGTCGCTCGACCCGTTGGAGTACTCTTCGCTCTTCTCGTGATCACCCGCAGTGCCGCAGCCGACGAACCCTGGGTCCGCGCCGAGAAGGTACGCTGTCTTTCGTATCTGAACGCCAGCAAGCAGAGCGTGGAATTCGTGCCGCACGTGAAAGACATGGGCTTCAACTGCGCCCTTGCGATGCTCGGGAATGCGGCTGTAGACACTCTGATTCCGGTGATTGACGCGGCGGACCGGGAGAAATTGCACTTAATTATCGTGGATTACTTCGACAATCGTCGGTATTTCGAGGAACCCGAAGGCGCCTCAGCGCGGCGCTACGTCGGGCCGGACGGTCGCGCGGCGTCGAACGTGCCGTGTCCTGCAGACGCGGAGTATTGGCAAGTCGTGCTGGGAAAGCGCGCTTTCGAGGTGGCTCGACTTTGCCAGGCAGGGCATCGCTCCGTGGTTGGACTGCTCCTCGACGTCGAAGACTACGCCGGGACCGGCGATCTGCCCTGTGGCGGCACCTGGTACTGCTATTGTGACCACTGTTTCGGCGGATTCGCTCGCAGCGCGGGGCATGGCGCAGTTTCCATGTCGCGTGCCGATCGCCAAGAATGGCTCACAGCGAACCATCTGCGGGCGCGCTATGCGGCATATCAGGACGAAGAAGTCGTGCGCATTCTGAGCGCCATGCGCTCCGAGTTGGATGCCATTGACCCCGAATTTCTGTTAGCAACCTATCCGTGGCCCTACGCCGACCCCGCCGAACGCGATTCGCGCGTCCCGTGGGATATTCGCTTTGCGCGCGGGCTGGGCACGACACGCGCGCCGTTCATGCTCTTTGCCGAGAGCACCTACGTCTGGGGATACGATCCGGCCCTCGAGCGCCAGCAAGCCGATCTCCGCGCGCAGGGCCTGTCGTTCGTTGCCGTCACGGGTTTTAACATGGTGCCCTCGGAGAGGGTCTGGTGGCCGGAACAAATGGCCGCGAGCGCGTATTGGGCCACGCGTCGGTCGGACGGCTACTGGATTTACGTCGGCGATTGGCCGCTGCTCTATGCGGCGTCCGGTCAAGGCACTTTCGGATTGTGGGGCGACCGGCCGGAGGTCTGGGTGAAGCAGTTTGCGAATTTGAATCGGACACTGCGCACGCGTAAAGAGCGGCCCCCGGCATTATTGCCACTGCCGCCGCTAACCGATTGCCGCCAACTGACGGACCTGCGCAATCCCAAACACGCCGACGGCACGGAGATGTACGTCCGGCGCTGGAGCGATCTCGGCTTGCCGTGGGCCGAAGGGGAACTCGTCATGATCGGTCGGGGTCCGGGCGATTGGCTATCGTTCCAATGCGGGGTCAGCCGCGCGGACCGGTATGAAGTCAGCGCCTGGATGACGACGGGACCAAACCGGGCCGCCGCGCGGTTGTACGTGGACGACCGGCCCGCAGGTCCACCCGTAGACCTTTATCAGCCCATCACGACACCGGGCGAGCGAGCGGTTCTCGGATATGCCGACTTGAGCCCGGGTGACCATAATTTCCGCCTCGTCGCGGAAAAGAAAAACGCCGCGGCCACCGGTTATGAGATCGGCCTGCGGGCCGCGCAGTTCGTGCGCGTCGGCTACCCGCCCGAAAAAATGTGGATCATCGGGCCCTTCGACAATACCGGTGATGACCTGCCGGGATTCGATGCAGTCTATCCGCCGGAGCAACACATAAATCTTGACGCCGTTTACGAAGGCAAAGGCGGCCAGCCCGTGCGCTGGAGCACTGTCGCGGTTGCACCGAATGGGTACCTCGATTTGATGCCCGGTTTTTCCGAAAAGAAAGAAGTCGTGGCCTATTGTTTTTTCTATCTCCACTCTCCGACGGAAGGGCCGCGCGATCTCTTGCTGGGCAGCGATGACGGCGGGAAACTGTTCGTCAACGGTCAGATGGCCTGGGGCGAAGCCGCCCGCCGCTCGGCCGTCCGCGACCAGAACGTCCTCCGCGTGCATCTACGCCAAGGCTGGAATGAAGTGTTGATCAAAGTGTTGCAGGCCAGCGGCCAATGGGGACTCTATTTCCGTGCGTACGACCCACCCCATCAGATACGGTACTCACTCGCGCCCGAGTAGCAACGAGCAATGAGCAATGAGCAACGAGCAAGTTTCGAGTAACTGGAAACCGGAAACTATTCTTCCCCGAGCCGCAGGCGTACACTTCCGGCAAGAGCGTCGGCGAGGTGGGCGCGGTCGGTGCGGCGGTAGAGGCGAGCCAATCGCAGCGCGGCCTGACGATACACATCCTCCGCTTCGAGTCCGAGTGATTCCATATTCGCAAGGGTGCGGTCCATCGCACGGCGGTACGCGGTTTCGGCGGCTCCGTCGTCCTGCAAGTCCTCCGCGACCTTGCCTTTAAGAAGCTCGAGTTGCATGGCCGGGAGAGTCACAGTCGGCTCTTCTTCGAGTTGAGTCTTGATGACCGTGGCGGCTTGTTGCGGCTGATTGAGCAACACCAGCATCCGCGCCTCGCCGTAGGCCGCCGAATGCTTGTCCACGGGCGACTGTGCCAGACTCGTAGCCCGACCGAACGCCGCCTGAGCCGCGTCGAAATCAGTGGGTTCCGTCTGCAAGTAGAGCGTACCGAGGGTTGTGTACAAACGCGAGGCTTCCGCTAGATTCAGTTCTCCGGAAAGTGCGGTTGCCAATTCCGCAATGCCGTCTTCAGGCGTTGGCGCGTTCAGAGCTTCGGCATCCGCGGTGGCCGGATTAAGCCAGGCTGCGGTTACTTTCTTGATGCTCACGTGTTTCCCGGTGTCGCCGCCGCTCGGGGTGTCCTGATCCTTGCGCACCGGTTCGGGCAGATCATCCTTACCAATCAGGAGTAGGGGATTCTCACGAGTGGTGCCCTTCTTTGCGCGGAACTTGGCCGGCTTGACGACCGTAGCCGTTTCCTCGCGCGTTACCAGAATGATCGCGAGCGCAATCACGAAAACGAGTATCACCGCAATCAGCGCGAGTAGCTGCTTCCGTTCCATGTAACGTCAGTTTCCAGTTTTCCGGTTTCCAGGTCGTAATCGGACCCAATACCCTCGGCATCCAACGTGATTGGCCCCATCTGGGACCAACTGGAAACCGGAAACTGGAAACACACCTACGGTTCGGAATCGGACGTTTCGATCGGCTCCAATTCCGTCGGTTCCGCACGCACCCGCAGGTCGTTGCGGACCTCCTTTACCCCTTGTATCGCCTTGGCCACCGACTCGGCCAGCTTGCGCTCATCCTCAGTATCCACCGTGCCGCTGAGGATGCATGTCCCGTCCTCGACTTCGATGTCTACGTCGCGAATACGAAGGTGGCGGTGCAGCAGGATGGCCATCTCGACACGTTTCTCAACCCATTCGTCAGATACCTGTTGCCCGACTTCCTGGACTAGTTCACCCTTCGAAGTCTTGCCGACGCTAAGATTGTTCATGACCTTCTCCACGCCGCGCGTGTTCATCGTGACCGACTCGATACGCTGCTTCTGTTCCTCGGAATCTACCGTGCCACTCAGAGTCACTACCCCGCTCTCGGTCTTGACGCCGATTTTCAGGCCCTTCAACTCCTTGTTGTAAAGGAGCCGCGTGCGCACCGACGCGTCAATCGTCTTGTCCTTGATGCGCTGTGGCCAGGCCCGGGGCGGCGCGGTCACGGCGGGCTGGTGCATCACGATCAACTTGTTCTCGATGCGGCGGACACCGTCCACTGTTTGCGCTAAGTCGCCGGCCAGTGTCTTCTGAATTTCGTCCTCAACGCTTCCGGTCAACGTCACCACGCCGTCCACCGTGGTGGTGTTGATATTGAAGGGGCTGAGGTGCTCGTTGACGAGAAACAGGGTCTCGATTCGCGCCGTAATCGCGGCATCGCTGATCGCCCCGCCAATGCTTTCAGCCGCGAAAGCCGACGACGCCACAAGACCAAGAACGACGATTCCCCCAATAAAACGCCAATACGTCCCATAGGTCCTACAGGTCCTGTTTGTCCTATCCGCTCGCGCTAAGCCCATCAGAGAACCTTCATAGATTTCAGTTCCTCAATACCCTTCCGAACCTCTCCCGCGGACTTTTGCAGCGCCGCCGATTGCTCGACGGTGAGCTTCAATTCCACGACGCGCTCGACGCCATTGCGACCCAGCGCGACCGGGACACCCAAGTAAAGGTCCTTTAATCCGTATTGCCCGCTCAAATATGCGGCGCACGGCAACACCTGTTTCTCATCCTTGCAGACCGCCTCGGCCATTCGCGCCGCGCTCGCGGCCGGCGCGTAGTAAGCGCTGCCCGTTTTTAACAGCGCGACAATTTCGCCGCCCCCTTTGCGCGTCCGTTCGACCAGTGCGGCAATGCGTTCTTTGGACAACAATTGCGAAATCGGAATACCCGATACATTCGTGTATTCGGGCAGCGGCACCATTTCGTCCCCGTGGGAGCCAAGCACCATCGTGTCCACATTCTTCATGCTTACGCCCAGTTCCATGGCCACGAACGCCCGCAGGCGAGCGCTGTCGAGGATACCGGCCATCCCCACCACCCGTTCCGGCGGGAATCCGGTCTTCTTCATCATCAAGTAGGTCATGACGTCGAGCGGGTTCGTGACCACGATCACCACGCTTTGCGGCGCATATTTCCGCAGGTTTTCGGCCACATCACTCACAATCCGCGCGTTCTTCTCGAGGAGGTCCAGGCGGCTCATCCCCGGTTTGCGCGGCAGTCCCGCCGTTACAATCACGATATCGCTGCCATCAATATCCGCATAGTTGTTCGTCCCTTTCACGAGGCTACCCGAATTGCGAATCGGTCCCGCCTGCGTCAGGTCCAGGGCTTTGCCCTGCGGCATGCCTTCCACGATATCGAACAATACCACGTCGCCCAGGTCCATCTCCGCGCAGTACTGCGCCGCCGTGGCACCCACGTTCCCCGCACCGATGCACCCAATCTTGAACCGCTTCGAATCGGACATTTCAGTTCCCCTTCCGTTAATCAATCCCCAAAAGACTCGCGTCAGTATACAGCATCAGAGGCAAGACGGAACAGCCATCCGTGAAATTCTCAGAAGCACCCAGCACCTCCTGTCATTCTGAGTCGCGCGCTGCACGGGACGAAGAATCTCGCTGACCCGAGCCTTTGGCACAAGAGATGCTTCGACTTCGCTCAGCATGACAGGAAGGGCGGATATCTTGGAGAAAGTTCATGGTAAGCATGCAGATTCCTCACTCATCACTTATCCCTGGGTACTCATCCCTCGGCACTCGTCACTTGGAACTCCCAGCACCCGCTCCCGCGCGTGAATGAGCCGCGTCAAAACCGCGTTTGTGGGGCAAGCCACGCCGTACTGCGCGGCGTAACGGCAGATCGCCCCGTTTAGCGCATCAATCTCCGTGCGGCGGCGATGGCGGAAGTCCTCGCGCATGCTGGCATAGTGCGACGCAGTCGGTGGGATCAATACGTCAAATAACAACCTGATGTACTCTTCCGGCGTCGCGGGTTTCAACGGCACGTCCATCGCCTTGCCGACGGCATACAGTTCCGTGATGATCTCGCGCATGATCGAACGTGTGTACTCGGTGTCCAGCAACGCCCCATATGGCACATCCAGCAGCGCCGACAACGGATTCAGCGCGCAGTTGTAGGCCACCTTGCCCCAGAGTACCGTGGCTATCTCATCCGTGTACACCGAGGGGAGACCCGCGGCGTCCATGAGTCCGGCGATTTCGCGGACCCGGTCTGTCGGCGCAGCCGGGTCATACACGCCCAACGCCGTCGGGTTCGCGATAACGGTAACTTCCGCCACGCCTGGTTCGGGAATCCGCACTCCGAATATGGCGCGCGCGCCGACCGTCTGTTCCCAACCTACGGCTTCCGCGATAATCTCTGCATTGCCTAATCCGTTCTGATAAGAACAGACGAGCGTGTTCTCGTCCACGAGCGGGACGATTAAGCGGACCGCGTCGCGTGTATCGTAGGACTTGACCGTGATTAGAATGAGGTCGAAGTCGCCTCGACGCAGATCGGCGACGTCAGTGGCGACGCTAAAAGCGCTTATGTGATGACTTCCCCAAATCCCGGTAATCCGCAGTCCACGGTCGCGCGCCGCGGCCATATGCGGGTCGCGACCCGCCAGCGTGACTTGGTGCCCTGCCTTGGCCAGGAACCCGCCGACGACGCTCCCGATCGCACCCGCCCCCATGATCAATACGCGCACAATAGCCTACTTTCTCCGGTGTCATTCCGAGCGTGAGCGAAGAATCTTGCGTACCCAAGTCTTCGGTGTGAGAGATGCTTCGCATGCGCTCAGCATGACAGTCTCCGCTGTCATTCTGAGCGTGAGCTAAGAATCTTGCGTACCCAAGTCTTCGGTGTGAGAGATGCTTCGCATGCGCTCAGCATGACACAGCGACTTCACTCAGCACGACATATCCGGCACTTTTCGTGTGGACCTCTCGCTCCGGACGCCAAGAAAGACTTCATTTCGGCAGCGGCAAGTTCTTATCCAGAAACTCGTCAATGAAATACCGGCAGCGCTCGTTCACCGCTTCTGCCAAATCCATCGTGTGCGGCCAACCCTCGAACTTCTCGTAGGTGCAGGATACACCCAATTCCTTCAGTTTCATCGCGAGCGTGTCCGATTGTTCAATTGGTACGACGTCGTCAATTGTCCCATGCAGAATCAGCGTCGGCGGGTCATCCTTGCTCAAGTACGTGATCGGAGAAGCCTTCGCATAGAGGTCCGGCGCTTCTTCATACGTCTTGCCGATGAATCCCTGCACGACATCCGCCTTCTGCGCAAACGGCGTCGTCAAATCACACGGCCCGTACAGATTCACTACCGCTTGCACCCGACTGCTGACACCGGCATTCCCGCCGGGGCCGTCCAGTTCCGGCACCTCCGAAGAATACCCGACCATCATGGAAAGATGTCCTCCCGCCGAACCGCCCAGCACTCCAATCTTTTGCGGGTCCACGTGATACTTGCCCGCGTTCGCACGCAGCCAGCGCGCGGCGCACTTCGCGTCTTCCACCGCCGCCGGAAACAGATTCTCCGGCGCGAACCGGTACGAGATCGTCGCCACCACATAACCCCGTTTCGCGTACCGCACGGTGTAATACCGATAGTCACTGCGGTTCCCGCCTTTCCAACCGCCGCCGTGAATGAAGATCAAGGCCGGGACCGCCTTGCTCAGGTTCGCGGGATAATACAAATCAAGCTCGAGCGACTTGTCCCCAACTTTCCCATATTCGAGATTCTTCTCTTCAAGTACGCCGTCAGGCAAATCCACCCGCGGCGTGATGAGCTTCACCTTCCCCGCCGCGATTGCCGCCATAACTTCCTGCGGCGTCTGGAATCCCTCCGGCAAAGGCGGTGGCCCCGCCGGCTCGGTAGCAGGTGTTTGTGGAACGCGGGACGCCGATTGCTGTGGCCTTCCGCAAGAATGCAGCGCCAAGACGGGAAGAAGTAGAGCCGAGACAACGAGGCGGTGAATCAAATTTCGTACCATGAAACGTTCCTTGTTGCGAAAATCCCCCGGGCACAAACTACACCATAGTTCCCGACTATTCCGTCGGTCGTGCCGAAAAGACAGCGCGACCACCAAGTTTGATAAAACGCCTTGTTTTCCCGCTACGAGTGACTTTCGAGTTTCTCCACCTTGTACCCACCCATGGCTTTGTCATGGAAAAAGATTAGAGCGAAGACAACCGTAATCACAACCGGAAGGACGGCCCAAATTTGTAGTACCTTGTCCGCTCCAAACTTATCATTGATCCATCCCATAACGGGTCCCGCGAGCGACGTCGAAAAGCTGCCGGTGCCCCCGATGATGGCTAAGCCCAGGGCGCCCGTCTTGGGACAGCGTTCCGTCGTAATGCCAAGCATGGTGGGCCACCAGAAACAGAAGCCGGTATAGAGAAGACCGGAGGCCACGAACCACATCAGCGGCGTGTGCGCGAAACGGAACAGGTACAAACCAATCGCGGCCAACGGGGCGGTCAGCATGATTAGCCCGACCGGGGATACTCGATGCGCGGCATGGCTGAAGAACTGCCGCAACGCCCACATGATCCCACTCCCCCAAACCAGGAACAGAATCCCGGTTCCCTTGGTGTCCTTCATTACGTCCGTGTACAGGTTAGCGATCCAAGTTCCGGGACCCAGCTCGGTCGCTGCCGTTAACCACATCATCACGAAGATGATGATAAATAGCGGGCGTCGCAGGGCCTCCGCAAACATTTCCGAGAACGGTACTCCCGCCGCGACGCGTTCCGTCGCAGGGAATTTCTGGCCCAGAATAAGGTACGTATATATGACTGCCGGGACGAGAATCGTCGCCATCTTCAGTTGCCAGTTCCACTCAATCCGGGTGAACACAATACACAACAATCCTCCGATGACGATTCCCCCGGGGAACCAGGCGTGAAAGAGGGTCAGCTTTTGGGTCTTCCGGTCGGGATAGACGGTCGCAATCAACGGGTTGCACACCGCCTCCACTAAACCGTTGCCGGCCCCGACGATCAGCGTTGCGATAACCACCACGTAATAATGCGGCGCAAATATTGTAAGGAGCGATCCCCCAATGTGGCATGCCGCGGCCAGACGCAAGAGCGCTCCCATCCCCAACAAGTCCACGAGTGGTCCACCAAAGAAGATCGTGAGACCAAACGAGAAGAAAGCGGCCCCTCCGATGACGCCGAGCCGGGTTTTGATTAGCTCCTCCGCCGTGCTGGAGACGACTCCGTCGCTGTCCCGTACCATGGGCACGACGTATTCATCCTGCAGCGCCGCCATGATATCGCCGCGAATAGCAAAGGACATGGCGGTGGCAATCAGTGCAATACAACTCGCGAGGAATAGACGTTCTTTATTCATGGCGCTCCCTCCGCTTTGGCCCGTACGTCGCGAAGATAGTACCCTGCCGCCTGGGGTACGTCAAGCCCGGTCCCGGCAACGCCAAAGTGGACCACACATTGTGCGCGGCATCAGCGTTTGTAATTTGCACGAGTCTGTTCCATCATACCGCCATGAAGAATCTCTTCTGGTTCGCAATCGCCGCCTTAGCCTTGGGCGTGGCTTTCTTGGTCAAGAGCCCCTATATGGCCTACGCCATCTACGCGTTTCTCCTGCTGGTCACCCTTGCGCATTTCTCTTCCGTTGCGTGGCTCTCGGGCCTCGACTGCGAACGGTCCATCAGCGTCACGACCCTGCGCCAAGGCGAGGAGACCGAGGTCGAAGTAAACATCGCCAACCGGCGCGGCTGGCCTATCCCCTGGATATTCATGGAAGACCTGCATCCCAGCGATTTCCCTCGCGACGGTGACAACGCCCGGCTAGCGGTGCTTATGCCCGGACGCTCGATATCGCTCCGGTACAAGCTTCAATGCCCGCGCCGCGGCTACCATCGCATCGGGCCGCTGCTGATGGAGTCCGGCGACCTATTCGGCCTTCAGAAACGCTTCCGCACGGGCGTCCGACAAGATTACATCTCGGTGCTCCCGACGGTTGCCTACATTGACACGTTCAACATCAGCGCGCGGCGTCCGCAAGGGCCGGTGCGCATCTCGAACCGCATCTACGACGACCCGACGCGCATCTCCGGCGTGCGCGAGTACGTGCTGGGAGACCCGCTGAACCGCATCCATTGGAAGGCCTCGGCGCGGACCGGGGAGTTGTTCTCCAAGACCCACGATCCGTCCACCGTGGTCGGTGCCACACTCGTGCTCGATCTCCGCCGCGACAACTACAAGCCGGAAAAGGCCGAGAGCCGTATGGAACTGGCCATTACGACGACGGCGTCCATGGCCTACTTGCTCCAACTCTCCGGAGAACAGGTGGGACTGATCACCAACGCCCTCGATGCCGCCGAGGTCGCCCGCTACGAGGTCGAGGCTCGCCAGTCGGTCTCACGCGACGAAGCCCGCGACAGCGTAGTGGGGGAGGGGACCTCCGAGCGCATTTCGCCGCTCCAAGTGCCGACGCGCCGCAGTCCCATCCAGGCGCAGCAGATTATCGAGAACCTGGCGCGCGTATTGCCCGGCGACGGCCTCGACTCGCATGACCTCATCCTCGCCGAGTTCCGCCGGCTCCCGCGCGACGCCGCGCTCCTTCCCGTGGTTCCCCAGGTGACGGAGAATCTGGCGCTGACGCTGGCCGAGATGAAACTGTCCGGCTTCGCGGTCAGCGTTTTTCTGATAGATGATCGCGCCGGTTACCCCGAAGCCGCCGCGCTCCTGGCCCGGCATCAAATCAACGTGTTTCACATCGAGCATGAACGAGACCTCCACGAAATCTCCCCTGCCCGCATCGGCCACTGAAGGCAAGTCGCTGCACGCGGTACAACCGACCGATTTCGCGTCGCTGAAACGCAGCGTCGAGCCGAAGATCGCGTCGCTGCAACGCCGCTCCATGACCGACCTGCTCGTGGACTTCCTGACCCCGTTCATGATCTTCGTGATGATCACTTCGGTGATCTATTTCCTGCTCGACGTCCGCTACGTCTACACCGCCGTTAGTGATTTCAATCTGCGTATGGTGGCCTTCTGTTTCATCATGGGCGTCGTGGCCCTGAACCGCCTCATCGTCCGCGACGGCAAAGAGGAATCCGCGCTCTACTTCATTGCCCTCGCCGGCGCCATCGGCATGTACACGCTCGCCACCACCAGCCTGTACGAGGTCGGTTCGGTAGCGCGCGGATTCATGAACCACCCCGTGGTCGCCACCGCGTTCAATATGGTGATCGTGGTCTTCATCTGGTGGCTGACCAACCGCCTGACCCATGAATGTTGCGTGGATACAAATCCGTCCGCCGGCGATATCGGCATTCTGACCGGCACCGTGCGCGGTTGGCGCGAAGCCATGCGCGCCCAGCCCGACGCCCGGCCCTCGCTGTTCCGCAAGCGCCAGAAAGAGCCGGTCATCCTGCAAAACATCTACGAACCCGTAGACCCCTCCGAGTGGAAGCCGCCCGAAGCCAAGAAGGCGCCCACGCCGGTGGGCCTGGCCCAACGTCTCCCGAAGCGCCATCCCGGCGTCTCGATCTTCTACTTCTCCGTGCCGGTGATGTTCATCTTCGCCCTGGGACAGCGCGTCATCCAGAACGGCGGCCCCGGGATGGTCCTCGCCGGTCACCTTTACTTGGGCGCCTACACGGTCGCCGCGCTCATGCTGCTCATGCTGTCCAGCCTCGGCGGCCTCCGCGAATACTTCCGCGAGCGCCGCATTCGAATCCCGGGCGGCCTGGGTCCATTCTGGATCGGCCTGGGCATGGTGATGCTCGCCATCGTATTGATCGGCGCCACGGCATTGCCCTTGCCCGGTCTTCCGAGCACTGCCTTCGTGGACTACCATGAAGATGACCCCTGGAATCGCGGCGACCGTTTTCAAATGGTCTCGGTAGTAACGCCCGCCGCCGAAGTCTTGCGACAGGCGCAGTTCATGCAACGCGTCGGTCAAGGTGTGCTCGTCTGCCTCGGCCTTTTCCTGGCCTACGGCGCGCTTCGCGGCCTGGGCGTGCTGGCCGCGAACGTTGCTCGTCAACGCCACCGCTACCCCCGATTTGTGGTCCGATTCTTCAACGCCGTCGAGCGCTTTCTGGAACGTATCCTGCGCGTGCCCTCATTGCCGAAATTCCAGCCGCGCCGGCACGTTCAACGCGACATCGCCCTGTCCGCAAATTATCGCAACCCGCTCGGCGACCCGGTCCAGCGCGAGCGAATGACCACCGCCGACCTCGTCGCGCACGCCTACGACGCCATGTGCGCACTCGCCACGGACCTCGGAGTCCCGCGTCGCGTGGACCAGACACCCTTCGAGTTCATACAGTCCTTCCCCAAGGAACTGGAGACATTGCGCGAGGAGGCCTTTGAATTGACCGACCTATACGTCGTCTCGGCCTATTCTGCTATTCCATTGGAAGGGCGCGTCGAAGACCGCCTCCGCACCTTCTGGCGCGCCTACGACCGCGTCCGCAATCGGGTCGTAAGGTAGGACAAAATAAGGCTGAACCACAAAGACACAAAGGACACGAAGGACAGAAATGACGAAAAGGATCCGGTTCCGGCGTCCTTAGTGCTCTTTGTGCCTTAGTGTTGATGAATTAATAGCTTCCCAGCATGTAGGGCGATTTGTAATCCGCCGCTTCGGGATAGAACAAGAGAGATCGAAATGAAATATCGCAATCTAGGCGCAGGCAGTCTCAACGTTTCGGTGCTGTCATTTGGCGCGTGGCAGATCGGCGACCCGAATTATTGGGGCGCCGACGCTGAGAAGGACGGTCTCGAAGCCGTGCACGCCGCCCTCGACGCCGGCATCAACTTCTTCGACACCGCCGAGATGTACGGCAAAGGCGAATCCGAACGAGCGCTGGGCAAGGCCCTGAGCGGCAAACGCGACCACGCGTTCATCGCCTCGAAGTTCTGGCCGGACCATTCCGAGCCGGCCAAGCTGCGCCAAGCCTGCGAGGACAGCCTGAAGCGGCTCGGCACCGACTACCTCGACCTGTATCAAGTCCACTGGCCCAGCCGCGACGTCCCCTTCGAGGCCGTTTACGCCGAGATGCAGCTCCTGAAAGATGAGGGCAAGATTCGCCACATCGGCGTCTCCAACTTTGGACGCCAGGACCTCATGTCGTGGTTGGGCACGGGCTCGTGCGTGTCCGACCAACTCGGCTACAACCTACTGTTTCGCGCCATCGAACACGAGATACTCCCCGCCTGCATCGAGCGCAACGTCGGCGTGCTCGTCTACATGCCCCTCCTGCAAGGCACTTTGTCCGGAAGATGGAAGACCATCGAGGAAATCCCCATGCTGCGCCGCCGGACGCGCCACTTTAGCTCCACCCGCGAAGGCGTTCGCCATGGCGAACCCGGCTGCGAAGACCTGCTAAGCTCGGCCCTGAATCAACTGGGTGCCTTGGCTGACGAACTGCGCCAACCCCTCGCCACTTTGGCCCTCGCTTGGGTCATCGCCCAACCCGGCATTACCTCCGCCATCATCGGCGCCCGCGACGCCCGCCAACTGAAGCGGAACCTCGCCGCCGCCGACCTCGACCTGACCCCGGACACCCTGTCCCGCCTGGACGAAATTACCGTCCCCATAAAGCAACAACTCGGATCCAACCCGGACCTGTGGCTCACCACCACCGGAAGCCGCATCCGCTGAGTTTGAAGTCGCCGTGTACCAATTAACACATCAGATTGGGGGGGTTGACAAAATTGCATACTTTATGATTTAATCCGTTCAACTGATTTGTTCTGTTTTGGGGTTCAAACTTCAAGGGGCGAGCCGGAATGAGGAAGTTTGGGTACGGGGTTGCGCTAACCCTTCTCGTAGTGGTCGCGGCTATCGCATTCGTGTTCTGGCCTACGCCACCGGTCAGCGTGACCCCATCGAACAGTAATCTTGTTCAGTCGCCTTCCACCGTGGCGCAGAGCGTCCCCGCTTCGCACTCCGCAATCGAAACCGGAAGTACGACGGGCGCGGTCTCCGCGCAGTTGCGGCTCGGACCAGTCCCCGGACATGAAACCGCCTATCGGGAATTCTTCGGGGCTCTCGTTGCCGGGTACAACGCGGCACAAAGCGCCACGGTCGTCTCACTCGAATTTGTGCCCGAGGAGATTGATCAAAAGTGGAATCCCGCCATTCGCGGTCAATTCTGGGAATGGTGGACCGATTATGCGGTCGAGCACGCGCTCGATCTTTTGATTGTGCCTCGGGAGGTCATCCCGGAACTCGCGCTGCGCAAAGAGATCGTGGCGCTCGATCCCTTCTTCGAGTCCGGCACCGTTCATCTGGACGATATCTTACCGGATTTCCGAGACCTCGCCCGGTTTCAAGGAAAGCACTATGGCCTTCCTCTCACCTTCACGGCCTATGTCCTCGTACTGAATAACGCCATGTTGAAGCCGGGAAGCGCGGGCACCGGCCGGGATTGGAGTCCGTTGCTCCCGCTGGACACGTTGTCTGAACTGCCACCTCCACCCTCGCAGGAAGTGGCCACTTGGGATGACTTGGAGCAACTGATGACGTGGTCAATGGGAACGCCCTTCGCGTATCGCCGACGATTTGCGCCGCTCATTGTAGACTTTCCTTCCGATTTCACTTGGCTGTGGTTAATGATGGCCGTCCAGGAAGGGGCCAAACCTATCTCGCATACGGGGCGCGTGGACTTGGCGCACGAGGGATTTCGGCTCGCGTTCGACCGACTGCGTCGGTGGGAGCAAGCCGAATTGGTTTACGAGTACCCAACCCCGTTCAAGCTCAAACCGACCGATCCCCAATTCGAACGCATCACCGGCGTAAGCGACCACTGGTTGAGCCGAATCATCTCATTTGAGCAACAGCGTACCGGGCTGACTTTGGCGGACTTGGGGCCCTTCTACCGAGTCGTTCCATTGCCGTCCGGCTCGAGCGACGCTATTTTGCGCGATTCACTGGATGTCGAGGTTTGGGACTACACGGCCGTGATCATGAACCGCGCGCCGGACGTTCAACTCGCGGCGTGGCGTTTCCTCGAGTGGGTAGTCAAGTCCGATGTGCTGGCGGCAGTGATTGCCAACCCAGAATATCCGCTCTTGCCCGCAACGCGTTTCCTTTACGACCACCCGATCCTCAAAGCCGCGATCCAGGAGAATTACCAGCGCTCTGGCGCGGTAGGGGCCTTAGGGCGGTACGTATCATTGCCCCTGGTGCCCGCGCTGAGAGAAGTACGAAGAATCATTGACAAGCACTTTAACCGTGCCTGGCAAGGTGAAGCGTCGCTAGAGGAAGCCCTCGCCCAAG
The DNA here is from genome assembly GCA_016209895.1 of Candidatus Hydrogenedentota bacterium. Lineage (GTDB taxonomy): Bacteria > Hydrogenedentota > Hydrogenedentia > Hydrogenedentales > SLHB01 > JACQVH01. The sequence goes on from JACQVH010000188.1 coordinate 15,500, forward strand.
CCGAGGCCGAGGCCAATGAAACAATTTATCGCGCGACGGAACCAAAGGCGATGGGCGGAGGAGGAGAGAAATGAGACCGGTGAATTTGGTGAGGATTGTGTGGTTTGGCGCCATCGTAACCGTTTTAGTTAATATGGCTTTGGCCGTTGATGCCGCGGCTCAGGAACCGCCGTACGTGGACGTGAAACTCGTGGACGATCTTGGCTACGAACTCCCGGACGTAGACCGCCTGATAATTCGGGAATCACCGGCCCCGGTCGTGCGGAAGTTTCGGGGCCTTTTCGTGGGCCCAACACTGAATTGCGCGAGCGGCTGCAATCATTGTGAACACGGCGAACGGAGCCACCAGTGGAGCATCTCTCCAACGGATGGGACTCGGATAATTCAAATCATCGGTACCAGCGACGTCCAAACAACCGAGATCGAATTCTCTGCACACGGGCAGTTCACGATCACGTTTTCGGTTGGCGCCTTGCCAGAAGGCGAGTGTCCCGAAGGCCTCGAGCACACCGGCAACCACGGCGGGGCCACCAATTCCACCGATATTCGGATTTGGGAACTCCAGTCTCCGCTGACGGCAAGCAATCCCGCTCCCATTCGCGGCGATCAGGTTGCTACGAGCAGCGTCCTGTTGGGCGGGGTAAATCCGATCACGACTTTCACCTTGAATGGTCAGACGTATTACCCCTATAACTGGAAAGCGGAGCAAGTTAACGTAACCGGATGGACCCCGGCCGAATTGCATGGCAGCAATACTTCATGGCCGGGTCGTCTCGTTGCGAGCACCACGGTACGATGTACGGTCAACGTCCAGAACCCGTACGCCCAGAACCCCAACCAGGAATTCTCGACCGACGTCGCCACGGTTGCCATCCAGGTGCAACCGAGACAAGGCTGGCACATGCCTGCGCCGGGCACACCTGTCGAGGATTTACAGTGGCAAAATAGTGAGACTCAATTCCCGGAGAAACGTGCCGACGAGAATTACTACTTCATCGCCTATGGCGAAAACACTAACAATCATGACAAGTATCAGGAATACGCAGAGATAACCGTGTTTCCGGTATACGGCGATAATTTCTATTTCCCGGAGGACTACGAAGCTTTTGACGGCGTCGCGTCGCTGGTGACAACCGGTCCGAACATGGGCCTTTGGTACAATATTAATAGCGCTCTTTATAAGTGTGACCGAAAGGTTCGCTTCAACCATTGGGCGACGCCTGGCGCCGGCAAACCCTCGGTACCGAGCGATTACAATGGCTATAATTACACGAACTGGCTGGGCCTTCAGATACACCACTATGGCGACACTTGCACCTGTAGTAACCCCTCGCTTCATGGCGGCGTGGGTGGCAACGCCCGGTGGCGTGGCTCTTACAATCACGAGACGTATGGCCCGCCCGGCTCGCCCAATCAACGAAAGCTTGGTCATCAAGCGCAGATCGAGGATGTCTTCGTAAGCAACCCGCTAGGTACAGATGCAGTTTACAAATGTGAAGACAACGTGGCAGCAACGAAGGACGCACTGCGGATCAATGACGAAGTGGAGCGATCCGCCGCCAGTCACGTGATTTGGGAGGCGGGCATCTCGGTTGACGCGGTTACGAGTCCTGACCCGGCCTGGCACAGTTTCTACGGGTATATGTTATTTTGGGTAGAGCCCCAAGGCGATGATCCGTACTGGGACTCCGGTGTCGCCCTCAAGTGAACCACAGATAGGAGGATGCGTACGATGTGCTTATGGACACGCGTAAAACGCTTTTTCGCGGTCGCAGAAACGCTCGTTCTCGTAATTCTTGGGAACGGTATTGCCGCGGCCACCGCTTTTGCACAACCGACGGAGAATGACGGGAACGACGCGAAGGCACTGGAACCAGCCGACGTACTGTATCGCAAGGCCTATGGGTTTGAGCGCCTCACCCCGGAGGAAGTGGAAGTGGTTCGGCAGCTACGCGAAATCCCGGAACGCGAGCGGACGATGAGCGATCATGAGTTGATGCAACTGTTGGCTGACGAAGGGCCTTGGGTCGGAGGAGCCTTGGGCCTGCGGTATCGCATGAGAACACCGGAACAGCAAGAGACGATGGTAATCGAATTCAAAGAAATGGCGCGGGCCATGCCGCTCGGTCCGGACACGAAGTTCTACCGTTTCGTATCGTGGAGCACCTGGGCGTTCCCGCCTGACAAAGTGATAGGAATGGCAAGAGAGCTCTTGATAGAAAGCATGGCCCCCGCTGGTGAAACTTTTTTTGTAGCGATCATGTCTGATATCATGCTGTTTCCGGGCGGGGGTGGGCGTGCCTACCAGTCGCTCGTGGCCAAGGAAGCGGAAAAACTTTACCACGAACTCGATGGGGAGCACGGGCGACCTCGCAACCAACTTGAGAGAGAGCATATCCTGACGTTGCTCGGCGGCTGTGGTCCCGCCGGATTTGAAGTGCTGAAAACGCTTCGCTGGAAGAGCCCGGGAGGAATCGAAGGTATCGGTATCATTAGCAACGACGAGTCCACCCAGCTCTTGCTGGATCTTTACGGCCAGACCGAGGGTTCAGAAAATCGCCTTGCGATACTCTCGACCCTCGTGAGCCATCGTTTGGTTCGGTATCCCGATGACGATGTCGTACGGCCTTTTGTTCGAGAGGAATTGACCAAGTTTCTTCGTGCTCGCCATTTGGATGAAGTTCGAACCGCCGGAGAAATTACGGGCTTTAGTCACGACCCGTTCTTCCTGACGGAACTGGAGAGGGTGAGAGCGGCCGTAGCGAAGGGTGAGCCGGATTTCTACCGTACCGATCCCTATCTTCCGGAACAAGTGCCGGACCTCGTAGCGGATACCGTGAAGAAACTCGACGCATCTATCGAGCGCTTGAAAACCGAACAAGCTAAAACGGCAACATCGGCGCCCGCGACTCCCGCCAACTGAAGGGGAATCTCGCCGCCGCCGACCTAAACGTCGATCCGGACATCCTCTCCCGCCTGGACGAAATCACCAACCCGATAAAGCACCATCTCGGACCCAACCCCGACCTGTGGCTCCCCGCCGCCGAAAGCCGTATCCGCTGAACCCAGCGCGGAGTGTGGAGTGCGGAA
>JACQVH010000178.1 GCA_016209895.1 Candidatus Hydrogenedentota bacterium
CGCCAAGATCCGCGTGATCGCGCTCGTCAACGTCGTCTTGCCGTGGTCCACGTGTCCGATCGTGCCAATGTTCACGTGCGGCTTCGTCCGTACAAATTTCTCCTTCGCCATGTCTGTCTAACCTCCTGTCTACCTGCCGGACTGGGCACTATGCGTACGGTCCGTGTATGGTCCCACCCAACGAACGGCGTCCGCTGTTGGTCGCCGCGGCGGCAACAAAATGGAGCCCACGAGCAGAATCGAACTGCTGACCCCCTCCTTACCATGGAGGTGCTCTACCTACTGAGCTACGCGGGCCGATTAAACTGGAGCGGGAAACGGGGTTCGAACCCGCGACCCTCAGCTTGGAAGGCTGACGCTCTAGCCAACTGAGCTATTCCCGCTCAACCCGGCTATGATCGTGGTGGTGAGAGAAGGATACGAACCTTCGTAGGCGTGAGCCAATGGGTTTACAGCCCATCCCCTTTAACCACTCGGGCATCTCACCACGCGCGCGCGCATTTACTCCGAAAACCTGGAGCTGGCGAAGGGCTTCGAACCCCCGACCTACGGATTACAAATCCGTTGCTCTACCAGCTGAGCTACGCCAGCAAAGCGTCTCCAAAAAGTCAACCGCCGCCCTCCAACGGGGCGGCGTAAGGGTACTTATAGCAAAGACCTGGGAGCGGTGTCAAGTGCGATTCGAGAAAATTCGGCGGCGCCTCGCGTCATCGCATACGGACGTACACCTACCGGCACAGACACAGGGACGCAAAGGACATGTAAGGGACGCAGAAGGACTTTGTCGCGCTGCCCGCCGGGGCGGGTAAGAACTGCGAGGAACGCAAGGACAACAAAGACGACCACCCTCCCAACTCGGGGAAGGAGCCCGTTGCCATTCGGCATACATTGTTCTATACTGGAAAACAGTCTATGGACCATTACATTGGGGACTCGGAAAAGAACGAGTGGCTCAAGAAAGCACGAGGAATTAGTTTTGAACAACAAGTGGTAACGCGTATTCAAAGTGGTGACCTGCTTGGAATCTATGCGCATCGCAACCGGGACAAGTATCCCAACCCGAGAATTCTCGCGGTAAGAATTCACGAGTATGTATATCTTGTTCCGTTCGTTGAGACAGAAGAAGGCCGGTTTCTCAAAACCATTATTCCCAGTCGAAAAGCCACGAAGGAATACCTGGGAGGATAAGATGAAAAGAGTTAAATTGGATAAGGATGAAGAGGATATCCTTGCCTCGTTCGAAAAGGGCGAATGGAAGCCGGTAAAGAATATGAAACGGGAGACCGCGCGACATCGCCAGTATGCCCGCAACACATTGCGAAAGGATCGAAGGGTCAATATCCGGATTCCGTCCAAAGACCTGGAGCTAATACAAACCCTCGCCGCAGAGGACGGAATTCCCTACCAGACCCTTATGGGGAGTATCCTCCACCGTTACGTGTCGGGGAGGCTCGTTGAGCGACGACGCCAAGGCCAGCGCGTCTGAACCGCGAGCGTTTACTCGGCTCGATAACAAGCACGAACCTCGAATACGAGTTGTGATGAAACCGGTGGCGAACTTATTTTATCTGAGTGCCTCGATAATCACCCGGCCGCCTGATACACATCAAACAAATGTAAACTGCCATCCGCAAGCACGGCTTGGGCGCGACCCCGCCAGACTAGGCCAAGCTCCGCGATGAGTGCTTGGGGAAGACTCAGGAATCCGGTAGGACCCGTGTCAATGACTCCTTCAATCTGGGCGTCGCGCCCGTCAGCACCTTGCATCGTCAACCCAATGCATGGCTCGCGGTTTGCATTGACTTCACCCGTAATCATACCACCCGGATGATGTAACGAGGCCCGAACCGATGCAATCCGGCGCTTCCGACGCGCACAAACCAGATTTGCGCGTCTGGTCGCCGAACTAGCAACTTGTTCGAGGCCGACAAAGCGTCCTCACCAAGCGCGAAGGCACCCGTTTCGATATCAATGGCGACCACCTTGCCTTCGTTGCCTTGTTCTACCGCCGAACGGACATGGTCTTCGTAGATTGCTTTTCCGATTCGCGCGAAATCTTCTTTGCTGTAGCGTGGGTGTCGGACCGCCATTGCACCGTAACCTCCCAATCAATGCCAAAGGACCAATCCGGATGGCACGATAGTTTTGTACCAAACATTCAAAAGCCCCGTCAAGTACGGACCAGCCCCATTGAACTGCCTTTCCCGACTTCTCCCACTGCGACGCGGGACGTTTTCAGCGACGCAGTTGGGCGAGAAGCGCATCTACGGCGGCGAGCGTGTTGGGTAGGTCTTTGACGCAGCGGAAGCCGAGAGTGGGCGATTGGTATTCGTAGGGGAGTTCGTAGCGGGCGGCGAGTGTAGCCCGGTTCTGGTCTTCAAAGTGCCCACCGCGCACAATCAACTTGGTGCCAAACGTGAACTGAGCCTGGTTCTCGCGTCCGTCATCGGGATAGTACGGCAGGCCTGCCGAACGGCTGCGGGTCCATTCCATGACGTTGCCGGCCATGTCGAAGCAGCCCGAAGGTGTTCTATCCTCGGCAAAAGACCCGACATTGGCCAAACTGTCCACACCGTCTTCGGGATCGCCGGAATTACAGCCATCGGGCTTCCATTCGTTGCCCCAGGGATAGGCAAGTGGCGTGCCGTCGGGATTGTATGCCGCACGCGCCCACTGCGCTTCGGTGGGCAGCTTCTTTCCGACGGAGGCGGCGTAAGCCTGGGCATCGTAAAAGGTGACGTTGGTCACGGGCCGGTCTGGCTGGTTCAGGTCAATGAATGGAGCGGCCAAGCGTTGGGTATTTTTGTCCTGGTAAAACTCGTAAAACTGTCGGTTGGTCACCTCCTTTAGGTCCATGAAAAACCCGTGCAGGAGGACTTCGCCGCCGGTCCCATTAATGGGATCGAGAAGTTCCACCTTCCCCTGAGGGACATAGGCCATGTCGAGTAGGAGTCCGAGATACAGCATCAAAGCCTGCTGAGCTCGAGGAACGGCCCGTGCATCATCACTCGAAGCTTGTTCTTCGGCCAGTGCCCATGCCTGTTCGGCGTGATCAACGTCGGCCCGCCAAATTTCATCCGTGCGGCCCAGGCTTTTCACCGCGATTTGCGCCACTCGAATACGGGTCGTCAGCGCCTCGAAATTATCCAAACTATCGCTATTCGCCGCAGAAGGTGCGCCTGGAGAAGACAGCAACGCCGTCTGAAGAGCGGCCGCCACCTTGGCGCGTCGTCGTTCCTCCAGCCTCCAGACGGCAATTACATCCAGACCCACAATAGCCAATGCGAGCAAGACACCGATAGCTTTGCGCACGCCAGTCCGGGGGAACTTCTTTTCGGAATCGCCGGTGGGCAGCCGCAATTCGGAGCCGGTCTGGACCAGTTCGAGGATGGGTCGGATGGCGCTTCGCAACTCGGTGGCGGTGCGGAAGCGATTGGCCGGGTCCGGGTCAAGACATTTGGCGACAATGGGGTCCAGAGCGGGCGGAATCTCGCTCATGATTTGCGAAGCGGGACGGGGCACGCCCGTCGGCATGTTCCCGGTCAGAATTTCGTAGAGCATGACGCCCAAACTATACAGGTCGGCGCGGGCGTCCACACGACTGCTGTCCCGGATTTGCTCCGGCGACATGTAGTAGGGCGTGCCCATGACCATCGAGGTTGCGGTGAGTTGCGGGTTGGACATCAGCTTCGAGATTCCGAAGTCCATCAGGCGCACGTTGCCGTCTTCGGCCACCATCACGTTTTCCGGTTTGAGGTCGCGGTGAACCGTAAACTGGTGGGCATATTCGAGTGCGGCGCAGAGTTGATCGAAGAGTTGCAGAGTGGTGCGAATGGGCAACCGCTGGCCGGGCATCAGTCCTTCGAGAATGGTGCGAAGCGACTTGCCTTTGAGGTACTCCATGGAGATATAGAGGGTGTCGCCCGCCACGCCGATATCGTGGACGCGCACGATATTGGGATGGGAAAGCTGTCGCGCAATCCGCGCCTCGTTCAGGAACCGCTCGACAACGATTTTGTCCTGAACGAACTGCGGAAGCAGCGTTTTCAGCGCGACTTCTTCGCCGAGCGTGTTGTCTTTGACGCGGTAGATACAACCCATTCCTCCGCGGCCGAGCAAATCCAGGACGGTATAACGATTGGCAAACACTTGACCGCGACGCAAGGTCACGGCGCGATTCGCGGCGGGATCGAGCGGCGGTTGGATTTCCGATTTCAGTTTCACCTGGGGCAAAGGTGTGCGACAACGGATGCACACAATCTGCCCCACGGGATTGGATAACTGACAGTTGGGACACTTGACCTTGGTCATACGGGCAGAAGTATAAAGAAAGAAGTGTGAAGTGTGAAGTCAGAAGCGTGAACGGTCAAGGCAGCGGGACCTGCGGCCCGCGAACAGATTGCGCAGGGCGTGATGCATTTGCGATGATGAGGTAGAATTGATTACACGAAGGAAAGAGAGGCTATAGACGATGAGCGCGAGCACGTCGGCCGATCAAATTCTTCTTGGCATGTCCCGGGCTGAAAAGGCACGCCTGCTGCAGGTACTGGTCCAGGACTTGGGAGAAGCGTTTCCGGGTATTGATAGCGCCCCGGATGTGTGTGGGGGCGAGCCGTGCATCGTTCGCACACGCATTCCGGTGTGGCTCTTGGAGCGGGCCCGGCGTCTAGGCACGAGCGAGGCGAAGTTGCTGCACATCTATCCGACGCTTCGAGCGGAAGACTTGGTAAACGCGTGGGCCTATGTTCGCGCCCATTCGGATGAAATCGAGCGGCAAATCCAGGAAAACGAGTCTGACTAATCATGGCATTCGTGGTAGATATTCCGCCGCTGGGGACGGCGCGACCGAGTGACGCGCAACTGGCGGCGTGGGAGGCGCAGTTGTGGGAAGAGGGATACTTGGTTCTGCCTGGAGCGTTGCCGGCGCCGGCGGTTCAGCATTTCGCGGAGCGATTCAAGCATATGCCGCGGGAAATGGGCTATGGGACCAATTCGCTGGTCCGGCTTTTCGAGTGGGGTCCGGACTTCGTGCACTTGCTCGAAAACGAGCCGGTGATCACGCTGATGGAACGCATTCTGGGTAAGAATCTGCATATCATCGCGTTGCAAGGCCATCGCATGTTCAAAGGCAATGAGGTGCTCCGTTGGCACTCCGATGAAGTCTATCTCGAGCGGCGGGCGGACGTGCCGGATAGCATCGAGTATCCGCCGATCATCAACGTGATAAACTGCCACTATTACCTGACGGACGTGCCGGAGGAACTGGGGCCCACGCAAGTCGTGCCGGGCAGTCACCGAGCGTGTCGGCAGCCGCGTCCCGAGGACGGCGATCCCCCGCATTGGCGCGGGAAAGGTCCGGTTTCGCTGACGGTCAAGGCCGGCGATTGCGTGATGTACAGCAACCAGGCCTGGCATCGCGGCTCGCCCAATACGACGGACCAGACGCGTCTCGCCGTCGTGCCCGCGTACGCCCGGCGCTTCGTGGCGCAGCGTTTCTGGCCGTTTCTGAATTACCATCTCTCGCGGGATATCCTGGACGCGTGTACCCCGCGCCAGCGCGAACTCCTGGGCGAACACGGACGCGGGGCGTACGGCTGAATGGAAAGGACTTATATGACACCGAATCCGTCCGCCTTCGGGGGATTGTGGACGCTGGACGACGTTGCGCTATACCTGCGGGTCGAACGCGACGAGGTCTGGAACTACGTGTTTCAGGGATTGCCATACTTGACGCTGACCACGGGAGTCATCCGGTTTAAACCGGAGAAAGTCAAGAGCTGGGCAATGGAACACTTCTCGCAGGACGTTCCGCCCACGCAGGAACCGGCGGCGGCGGAAGTACCGGAGCCGGCGGAAGTACCGGAAACGGCGGAAGTACCGGAAACGAAGGATGATGGCCCTCCGCAAGGATGAGATCGAGATCACGTACTACCGAAGCCGCGGTCCCGGTGGCCAGCATCGCAACGTAACCGACTCGGCGGTCCGCGTTCGACACTTGCCTACGGGCATCGTCGTAACCGCGACCGCGTCCCGTTCCCAACTTCGCAACCGCCAGGCCGCGCTCCGAGAATTAGAGCGACGATTGAGGCTGCGCGCCCAGCGTCGTAAACCACGCCTTCGGACACGGCCGACCTCAGCGTCGCAGGAACGACGCATTGAAGCCAAGAAACACCGTGCCACAATCAAGCGGGGCCGGGGGATTTCCGAGTTGGAGTAAGGTTAGCGGTAATACCGGAAGAGGGCTTCGGCGACGCAGACGGGTTTGCGGTTGCCTTCGACTTCGATGACCATGTTCACGGTAATCTGGATGCCGCCGGGAATTGGCTCTATGCTGAGGAGCGACACGCGCAGGCGCAGGCTTTTGCCGACCGGTACGGGCGCGGGGAAACGGAGCTTGTTGAGACCGTAGTTGATGGCCAGGCGCGCGTCAGTGACGGTCCAGATTTGACTCATCAAATGCGGCGCGAGGGCCAGCGTGAAATAGCCGTGGGCGATGGTGGTGCGGAATGGCGACTCGCGTTCGGCGCGGGCCGCGTCCACGTGAATCCATTGTTCGTCGCGCGTCACGCGGGCGAATTCGCTGACCGCCTCCTGGGTGACGGTGTACCAGTCGGAGACGCCCAGCTCCTGACCGTTCAGCGATTCGAATTCGGCGATGCGCAGACTTTTCGCGGGCATTGAGTTTATCTCCCGATGAGGTCGGACTTAGGTCTCATCCTTGAATTCGGTCTGTTTGATTCGGCCGCGTTCCATCAGGCTCGGCAAAAGAAATCCGCCGGACGCGGGAAATAGATCGGCGGCGCGGGCGAGCAGTCCGCGGCTCGCTGGGAAAAAGGTCAGCAGCGATTTCTTGGTCAGGACACGGCCTAATATGATTCTCGTCACGTCCTCGACCGTCAACACGCGCCGCCCGGAAAAGGCGAGCCGCGTCTCCTCGCGCTTCCATTGTCCTTTCCAGAGGTCAGTTCGGACGGTGTCGGGACAGACTACACTCACGTGAACGCCTTTGGGCCGGAGTTCGTGTGCGGCGGCAATCGAGAAGGCACGCACCGCGTACTTGGTCGCGCAGTACACCGAGAGGCCGGGGATAGGCGCGAGGCTGGCCATCGAGGCGATGTTGATAATGTGACCCTGGGCGCGACTCAGCATGTGACGGGCGGCGACCTGGGTGCCGAAGATGACGCCTTTGACATTGACGTCGAACTGCAAGTCCACTTGTTCGCGGGGGGCGTCTACGGCCCAATTTGCGAAGAGGCAGCCGGCGATGTTCATGGCGACGTCGATCGTGCCGAGTTTATCCACGGCTTCCTGAAAGACCCGCTCCCAGGCCTCGGGGTCGCGCACGTCGAGTGCCTGCAGCGTAACTCGATCCGAGGGCCAACGGCTCTCATCCACGCGACGATGCAAGGCATCGGAATCGAAATCCGTGGCGAAGATATTCGCGTTCTGTTTCGCCAGCGCCTCGACCAAGTGACCGCCGATTCCGCCCGCGCAGCCGGTCAGAAAAAAGTGTCGGTTAGAATACATCCGCGTACTCGAGACGGTTCATAGTTGCGTTTGCCGCACGCTTTATACTCCTGTGCGCCGTATTGCGGCAAATTTGGGCCGAATATTGATAACGGTCGTCAGGACACAGATAATCCAACCGACGATGAGATTTGGAATCACGCCTGATCATGGGTCACAGCCCGGTGAAGCGGAACACAAAAAACGATCTGTTCGTTCGCGCCGCGCGTGGTGAACGCACGCCGCTGACACCGATTTGGTTGATGCGGCAGGCGGGCCGTACCGATCCGGAATACGTGAAACTCAAAGACCGGGCGGGGCTTCCGTTGGAGCGGCTGTTCCGGCATCCGGAGTTGGCGGCGGAGATTTCGCTACTTCCGAGGCGGATCGGCGTGGACGCGATCATTTTCTTTCAAGATATTCTGATTCCGCTTGCGCCGATGGGGGCCGAATTCGTGTTTGCGCCGGGGCCTGTTCTGTCGGAGCGACTCGATGCCGACGCACTGTCTCGACTTCACATTTACGACGTGGGCGCGGAGTTGCCATTTGTACCTGAGACGTTTCGATTAATCCGCCATTCCCTGGACCACGCCCTTCCGGTGCTGGGATTCGCGGGGGCGCCGTTGACACTTGCCATGTATCTGATCGAAGGCCAGGGCGTCGGCGATCAGGCGGACAAAGCATTAAGCCTTGTCGCGGAACAGCCGCACGCTCTCCGGGATTTGCTGAATAAATTAACAACGCTGACCATTGATTACTTGAAAATGCAAATCGAGGCCGGGGCGGCGGCGGTGCAATTGTTCGAATCGCTGGCGCATTTGCTGAGCGCGGACATCTATCGGGAATTTGCGTTGCCGTATCAGCAGCAGGTCTTCGACGCGTTGAAGGGACTTGCGCCGACGATACTGTTTGCGCGCAAATGGTCAGACCTCGAGATGTTGCATGCCTCTGGTGCAGATATCCTCAGTCTGGGTTGCGAGACGACGATTGCGGGAGCGCGTGATCGGCTCGGCCGGGACCGCATCCTCCAGGGCAACCTGGATAACAAACTGCTGGCCTATGGCACGCTGGTTGACATTACGGATGCCGCGCGTGGCTGTGTTATTTCGGGCGGACAGCGCGGCCATATCTTCAACCTGAGCCACGGCCTCTTGCGAGAAACGCCTTTCGAGAACGTCGTCCATCTAATCAAAGTGGTCCACGAAACTACGATTTGAGTCCCATGACGTGGGGGGCGGCCACGTGGGGCCGCCCCCCCACGGTTCGTATAGTTGTTTATTTGACGTCCCCCGACCTTCCTTGGCGGCCTGCAATGCTGGCTAGTGGCGTCGTAGATTGATCGTTGGAGGATTCGAAGCATTCCTCGGCGGTCTCCTTGATCCAGCGGGTCATATTTGGGTGAGGACAAAAGCCCAATCCGTCGGAGAGGTAGTCTAGCCCGGAAAGCACGTCCGCGTACGGACCGAACCCCGCCACGCGGAAGGGAATCACTATAACTTGCTCGCCGTTCGTACGCGCGTCCTCGACATATTCACGAATCCGCTTTTCGGACTGCTCTCGGCGCTCCGGCCAATCCTCGCGCAAGGTTTCACACCGCACGTCCTGGAATCCCACCTCGCGCAGCGGTTGAGTGCGCCGGCGCATGTCGTCGAGCCAGCGTTCGTTTTCCGCGTCGTCGCCCGGACCATGCGCGAGAATCAGCACGCGCTCCCGCTTCGGCTCGCGGCTAAGCTTTTTTGCGCGATCAAGCAATATCTCGTCAACGAGCGGCGATTCCGCCACGCCTTCCCGGCTCAAGAGAACGCGAGCCGTGAGCGGGATGGGATCGGGCGCGCTCATGTGATGACCTCCGTGGCTGTCCGCGTGAGACTCGTGTTCATGCGTCGCCGGGTGCTCGAGGGGTGGGCGTAATCCCAAGATGGATTCGGTTTCTGCAATGAAACTATCGCGGGAAACAAACATCCGAACTACCGCGACCTGTGTTACTCCCTGATCGCCTAGGCGATGCAGGGCCTCCTTCATGGTGGCACGGTCGGCCATACCGAAGGCGATCTCGACCGGGTGTTCTTTCGCAAGCGGCTTGACCGTTTGCTTAATCGCCTCGTTCCAAGCTTCGTCGCCGCCGTGCGCCATCAGCATAATGCCCGGTGTAACGGCCCGGGATGACTTAGCGGGGTGCTTGGCAATGGCGGGTCCAGACGTGGCACATCCCAAAACAAGGGTAACGGCGAGCGCCGCCAACACGACTAACTCTATTCTTTTCTGACTCATGAATCTGCTCCTTTTGATTCCTTTCAGGAATCCGACGTGGTGACCTTCAAACAGGCTCTTACAAATCATTGACATACTCGAAGAAATGCGCCACGGAACGACTAACAGGGGCGCCACCGGGATACCGGCGAAATTCCACGTGCCCGTCCATGTACAGGACATTGGTCCCGCCCGGCACGTGATTGAATTCCTCGACCTTTGCGCTCACGACATCCGACATGATCCAGACCGCGCTCGGTGGGACATTGCCGCTCGCCGGATTCATGACATCGGTTATCAAGAACCGTTCGATACCTTCGCGCAAATGGAAGATCATGTTACCGCCGGCGTTTCCGTTTCCTTCAAAAGTCACCGATCCGTACCCATTTCCCGCCAAATGAAGGTCATGGCCCAAGCCGGACCCGCCGTAGTTGGGAAAGCCGAGCCCGGAGTAAATCGCACCATAATACATGGCCATCAATTGGATTGGGACCGGGTCAGGCTGAGTCGCGCTCCTAACCATGGTCGGGTCGTCATCGTCCAAGCGGTCCAGCACGTATCCGGCGTAGAAATAGTGATGGTCCAGTAGTGCAATACCGCGGCGCAGATTTACCTGCGAGGGATTGGCGGGATCTTGGCAGGCCATATGCGCCTCCCAGTTCCCGGTGACCGGATGCTTCAAATCTTTTTCGGAAACCGTGACATTTGACGGACACAAGAGAATGCCGGGGTCAGGAAGATACTCGGGATAGGTAGCAGCCATGTCCGGTACCCAAAGGTACATGTACGGGTAAATCCATCCGGCCGGTTGGCGCGTCTCGCAGTCAAACACACGGGCGTTCGTCATGGTCGCGGGCGGATAACACCCCCTCGCCTCGCCCGCGTACATCTTGAAGACGGTTGCCATCTGTTTTAAGTTCGAGGCGCAACTTGCGCGCCTTGCGGCTTCCCTGGCGCGCGATAATGCGGGCAACAACAACGCCGCCAAGATGCCAATAATAGCGATTGCCACGAGCAACTCGATTAAGGTAAATCCACGCTTGTAACTCATTGCTTCACCCTCCCATTTTTGTGCCCGCCCGCGCCAGCCAACGCTTAAGAGGAATTCTTCCGGCCGTTCCCAGATTCTGATACCGACCGAGGTGTTTGCGCTGAACCGATGCCGGGCAGGCGGCCAGCGTTGATATATGATACAAACCGATGTTTAGTATAGAGAACATTGGATATAATGTCAAGCTAAAGATTTCATCATATAGCTCACGCTCTCTTGATATATCTTGGCTGGCAAATCAGAACCGGCGGCGGCATGGGGCCGCCCCTACTTGGGGGTATTAAACCGGAGGCGGGTCAGTATCTCGACATCCTCCATGATCGGGAGCTCCGCGAAGCCGTGAAGTTGATGAAATAATTCAGCCGGGATGGCCAAGGCTTGGTCGCCGTAGGGAAGGCGCAGATATTTTGCGCGGAGATTGGTCGCCGCTTGGATGATTTTCAGCGGTAGCGATGAAGGGTGGATACAAGGCCGAAACGCGGCGGCGACGACCTTGTCTTGCGAAAGTGTTTCGCGCACCAGGTGGTGAAATCCGCGAGGTAAGGTGGCGTCGGCGTGGAGGAAGAAGGATATCGCCGGACGCGAGGGCGGCGCCGGCATTCATTTGAACCGCGCGGCCGTTGACGGCGGCCTCAGAGATCGCGTGGTACATGCGTTCTCCGAGATCCTGGCCGTGCTGGACCCGATATTCGAGGTCGGGCCCGAGCCAATGTTGGAATCGCTCGATATCGCCGCCGTCGAACTGAACGTGAATCTCGCAGGAATGATCGAGACGTAGCTGTCGCGCCAAAAGGATGGTTACCAGAAGATGTGCTCGGCAAAGGCGTCGCGGCTGTCTTCATCGAGCGCGTCCAAGTCTTCGATCTCGTAGCGATTGTCGTCAATATCGAAGATGATTCGCCCGTTCATATCGCTGCGGCCGCCTTCCCGGACGGAGCTGCGCTCCCAGCGCTTGGTCAGGAACTCCATGTGGCCCTTGTCAGTCTCGACATCCCAGGTGAGGAAGCCGATATCTTCCCGAATCTCGTTTATTTTCTGGATGTAATGGATGAAGTAGCGTTTGGCCAATTCATGTTCGACCGCGAGGCGCGAACTGGGCGCGAGTTCTTTCGAGCGCCGGATCATGCCGACCTCACGGTGTTCGAGGGCGGAGGTACCGGTCCACAAGGCGACGAATTCGCTGGGCCGGGAGATCGGGAAACAGCGGTAGGCGCGCACGTGCTCATGGACCTCATCCTTGTACATTACGTGCATGCCGCCCTCGTCCATCGAGTAAATGTGCAAATTCTTGGGGTCCAAATAGCGAATCTTGGGTACCTCGCCGCGGGTACGTTCGGCGGCGCGATTGCGGGTTTCGGCGGCTTTCTTGATTTCGTCGGCCTGCTGTAGTTCGTTGAGCGCGGTTAGTCCATCCACATTATGGTTGTCGCTGGTCAGTTGGGTCTGGATTTCGACCAGTTTCTTGTAGATGCCGTTCATCGTGAGCAGTTCTTCATGGGTGCCTTGCTCGCGAATATGGCCTTCTTCAAAGACAATAATCCGGTCGCAATTCCGCAAGGTGGAGAGGCGGTGCGCGATGGCGATTACGGTGCGGCCGAGACTGAGCGCCTCGAGCGCTTTTTGAATCTCGCGTTCGGCGATGGTGTCCACGCTCGAGGTGGCTTCGTCGAGGATCAGGATTCGCGGGTTGTGCAGCAGGGCGCGGGCGATGGCCACGCGTTGACGTTCGCCGCCGGACAAGCCCGACCCGCTCTCGCCCAAGCGCAGGTCATAGCCGTCGTGGTTACGGGTGATGAACATGTGGGCGTTGGCGGACAGCGCAGCATTCAAGATAAGTTCGGGCGCAACGTCCGGATTGCCATAAGCGATGTTGTCGGCGATTGTACCGCGAAACAGGAACGGGTCCTGGAGCACCAGGCCGATCTGCCGGCGGAGGCATTTCCGCTTGATCTTCCGGATATCAATGTTGTCAATGGTCACGACGCCCTTGTTGGGATCGTAGAACCGCGTGATGAGGTTCACGGCGGTGGACTTGCCGCTCCCGCTATGGCCCACGACACCGACCATCTGGCCTTGATTTACCGTAAAGCCGACCTCGTGCAGCACGGGGACATGCGGGTCATAGCCGAAGGTCACCTCGTTAAACGAGATGGTACCTTGGATTTCCAAGTCAATCGAGTCGGGGGCCTCTTTGATTTCGATATCGTGGTCCAAAATCTCAAAGACGCGGTGGGCTTGGGTGGTAAATTGCGTGAACCAATTGGACATTTGGGTCAAGGAATTCAGGGGGCCGTAAAACATGGCCAAGTAGCCCAGGAACATGATCAAGACGCCCGGGGTCAGCGTCTCTTCTTGTCGTCCTCCGACGTGGGCCAGAATCTGGTGGCCGCCATAGAGCCACACGAAGTAGCTTCCGAGTTGGAAAACAAAGCCCATGGCGGGGTAAAAGAAGGCCGCGGCGTAGCCCACGTCCAGCCCGGAATCACGGTATTTCGCGCTGTAGGAATTCACGCGTTCGGCCTCGCGCACTTCCTGGGCGAAGGCCTTCACGACGCGGATTCCGGACAGAGCGGCGTGAAGCACATTAGAGAGATTGGACCGAGTGGTCCAGAATTTGTGCCACCGGTGCACGATGCGCTTGCTGAAGAAAATGGTACAAAGCATCACAATGGGGGCCGGAAAGGTCGCAATCAGCGCCAGTTTCCAGTCGGTCGAGTACATGGCCACCCCGACCGCGACGACCAGTAGGATTTGGTATCCAAACCCGGAAGTAAGCTGGTTGATAAAACCCTGCAACGCTTCGATGTCATGCGAGGCGCGCGTCATCAACTGACCGACCGGATGGATGTCGTAGTAGCGGACTTCGATGTCCTCGAGCTTCTCAAACACGTCGCGTCGTAGGTCGTAGGCGAGACGATTGGCGATGGACACCGCCAAACGTTCCCGCAGCCAGCCAATCACGGACAGAATCACGACGCTGGTCGCGAGGCTGCCCACGACCAGATACAGCCATTCCTCCCGGTACCTCGTCGAGGTAATACCAAACATGCCGGTCAGCACTCGAAACCAGTGGGGCAGGTTGTCTTTATCGCCCAAGACATTGTCAATCAGGATGCGCGTCAATTGCGGCGGCAGCAGCGAGAAGAGGATGGTGGTGACCACCAGCACCATCGCGGTTACCGTGTAGGGCCAGTACTCTTTGGTCCGGGCCAGGAAACGCATGAAGACCATTCCCCGGTTCAGGCACTTCGGGCAGATGGTCATGCGTTTTTCGGGAAGACGCGCGCCGCACTTCTGGCAGCGGCCGGTGATGATCTGGTCTTCCTCGGCGTCTACCTTGACTTCCTTCCCTTGGGCGACGGACTTAATCTTCGCCGCCACCTTGGCGAATTTCTCGGAATTCTTGTTCGAGAAACGGAGCAGTTCTTCGTACACGTCGTCTCCGGTTTTTATCTCGAGAAAACCGGAGCCGACGCGACTGTCAGTCCGAGCGGTCTTAATCCCTTCGATGGGTTCTTCACGCATCACCACCGCTTCGTTTTCGTCGAGCATGAAAACGAGGACCTGTTTCTTGGTGAGGATTACCCACCGTTCGGAATACTCGCCGACAATGTCCAGATCGGTGTCCGTGGCCACCAGGACATCTTCTTCCTTGATTTTTCTATCGAGGAGAGATTGTCGGATCAGGGAAGGAAGTGGACGACGAATTTGTAACGAAGGTTCTTGTTCGACTATCACCGCATACGAATCCCGGCCGGAGAGTGAAAGCAGCCTATTTCCGCCAAAACAATCATTTTACCCCAACTCTTTCCGCAAACCAAAAAAGCCCTGCGCCGCTCGGGCTTTGATGTAAGTACCCGAATCGGAATTCGGGGTTACTAATCAAAACCCTTGTCCAGCGGGGCTTGACATATATTATACTATACCTTCGTAGGCGGTGGGCGTTCCGGGGATTGTGGTCTACGCACAAATTACTTTGGAGCAACGGATGGAGCAGGTAGGGTTCGGGATTATCGGTTGTGGCGCGATTGCACCGATTCATGCCCAGAGCATCGCGGAGATAGCCCAAACGCGGCTGGTGGCGGTGGCCGACGTAGTCGAGGCCAGCGCGCGCAAGCTGGGCGCGGCCCACGGCGCCGAGATCTACACCGACTACCGGCGGATGCTGGAGCGAAAGGACGTACACGCGGTCTGTCTTTGCGTTCCCAGCGGAATGCGGGTCGAAATCGCCGAAACGTGTGCCCAAGCCGGCAAGCACATTCTGGCCGAGAAGCCTTTGGAAGTAACTTCGGAACGAATTGACCGCTTGATCCGCGCGGCCGACCGGAACCGGATAAAGCTTGGTTGCATCTTCCAGTACCGCTTTGCGGAAGACCCCCGGTTAATACGCCAAGCCATTGATGCTAAACGGTTTGGGCGGTTGGTCCTGGGGGATGCCTACATCAAGTGGTACCGGTCTCAAGAGTATTACGCCAGCGGGGCGTGGCGTGGTACACGGCGGCTGGACGGAGGCGGGGTTCTGATGAATCAGGGGGTGCACCAGATTGACCTGCTGATCTGGTTTATGGGACCGGTCAAGCGGGTCACGGCACGCACCTCCCTGATTGGGCACAAGGGTCTGGAAGTGGAAGACCTGGCGTGCGCGCTATTGGAGTTCGAGAACGGCGCGATGGGCTCCATCGAGGGCAGTACCGCCATCTGGCCCGGGCACCCGGCGCGGGTCGAAGTGCACGGGAGTGATGGCAGCGCCATCCTCGAAGACGGCAAACTGCGGTTCTGGCGCTTCAAGAATGAAGCCGAGGAAGACGCGGTACTGCAGGCTCGCCTAAAGGAGGACTCGATGATCGGCTCCGGCGCAAGCGACCCGGTCGGCGGCCTGAAGCACGAGGGCCACCGCCGCCAGATCGAGGATTTCGCGCAAGCGATTCTGGAGCGCCGTGCCCCGGCCGTGGATGGCCGCGAAGCTCGGCACGCAGTGGCGCTAATCGAGGCGATTTACAAGTCAGCCGAGACGGGAGAACCCGTAGACTTTTGAGGTGGCTTCAGTCTCGCCCGGATAACGTCTGGTTGGACGAGCGGCAGACTAGAAAGTCTGCCCCATGATGCTCTTCCGTCAGCGGGTAGATGAATGACCCGGGGTTTGTGCTGGTTTGGCCCATGGGGCTAGTCTAGAATAGAGTTTCAGGCGGAATGCGAGAAGGAGGGGCGGTCCGATGTCGTTCGCGCTGGCGTTTCTGTTGGGGTTGACGGGAACGATCCTGGGGGCGATCGCTTTCGCTCAAGTGGATACGCTTCGCTCCACTCTGAAGCGTCTCGAAGCGGAAATAGCTCGGCTAAAGCTGCAATTGGCGGCGGGTGGACTTCCTCCGCCAACGCAGAAGGAGCGTCCACCCTCGGCAGCAGTTCCAGCGTTGGAACGTGAGGCTACCGCTCCACGGCCCGAACCCTCGATGGCGGCCGAACCGGCGCAAAGTCGGGCCGCGGCAGAGGCTGTCGGGCCGGAGTTCGTCACCGGCCCGCAACGCCAGGTCGCGGCCCACGGCCCGGTCGTGCCGCCTCCGTCACGAGTCCCACCGGGAAAGATCGGGCCGCGTGTTCCTTCCTTCGAGCTCCAGTTGGGGACGCGGTGGATCGCCTGGGTAGGCGCGGTGATGCTGTTGGTCGGCGTCGGATTGTTCCTTAAGTTCGCGTACGACAACAATTGGATCGGCCCTCGGGGGAGACTGACGATCGGTGTTCTTGGGGGCGTGGCGGCGCTCATCCTGGCAGATTACTTGCGTCGCCAGAACTACCGCGTACTCTTCGAGGTTCTCACGGGCTGCGGCCTCGCCATGTTTTACATCTGCACGTTTTTTGCGATGCAAGTCTATCACTTGGCGGGTCCGGGCGTGGCCATGGGCTGTGCCGCGTTGACCACCGGCGCGGCCATCGTACTGTCGGTAGCGCATGACGCGGTCTCCGTGGCGATTGTCGGGCTGATTGGCGGTTTCCTGAGTCCGGTAATTCTCTCCACAGGTCAGAACCATCCGTACGCCCTGTTCACGTACGTGGCGATACTCGATCTGGTCGCGTTGGGGGTGGCTTATTTTCGTCGCTGGCGCGGACTGGATGTGCTGGCGTTCGCGGGCACGGCGATCCTTTACATGGGTTGGTATGCGAAGTTCTATGCCGGGGACCAAATGACTCCCGCCCTCCTTTACACGTCGTTGTTCTATCTGATGTTCCTACTCATACCCACGATATACGGTCTCGTCCGGCGGGTTCCCGAAAGCATCGAGGGACTAACATTGGTGGTGGCAAACGCCGGCTTCTCGCTGTATTGCTATTATCTTGTCTTGTACCAGCACCACCGGCAGATACTGGGGTTCGTCGTACTTGTTCAGGCGGCGCTGGTGTTTCTCCTGTTCCAAACTTGGCTGGCGCGTGTGAAGGCTGACACCAAAACGGGTGAGAGCTTCTTGATCATCACGCTCGCGCTGGTCACGATGGCGATCCCTTTGGAACTAAGACTATATGGAATTCCAATCGCATGGTCGCTCGAGGGTGCGCTCTTCTCCTATCTGGGCGTCCGATACCGGAAGTTCACGTGCCGCTTGGCCGGGTTAGCGGCGTTGCTGCTGGCCATGGGTGGACTGTTCCAACGTCTACCGTTGCACCGGGCGGCGTTCCTGCCGGTGTTTAATGTGCCATTTGGCTCCTGGATGCTGGTAATCGCGGCCGCAAGCCTAGCATGTTATTTGCTGTACAAGAACAAACAATACGTGATGCCGGAAGAGCGGTACTTCCCGATTGCGCCGTTCCTTCTGGCCTATTTCCTGGGCTGCCTTTTGCTCACGCTGGAAGTGAGCGCCATTTGGGATTATTCGACGGCCGAGTATCGGAGAAATTATCGAGCCGACTGCCTGGTGGCGCTGTGGGCGCTGATACCGCTCGGGACGACGTGGGTGCTGGTCCGTCGCAGATTGCCCGCCTACTTGCCTCTGGCGTGGGTGGTATACGCGGTGAGCCTCCTCTTCTTCCTGTTCGGCATGGCTCAGTACAGGTTGCCCTCTCCCTGGCTGCTGATGAATTACACGTTCCTTTCAAAACTGTTGCTCGTAGTCGCGTTTTGGGTTGGGGCCAACCTGATGCGACAAATCGTGCGCAACGTCATTCCGCGTGTGCTGGAATCCGTGGGCCACGTATTGATGGCGATTCTGATTGCCGCCGAGTTTGTTCGGTGGGCAGACCATAGTGACTTCCTTTCCCGGAAGATGGCCATCGGGCTGATCTCGGCGGTGTGGGCAGCCCAGGCGTTGGCGTTGATTTGGATTGGGCTCATGTCCCGGCAACGATTCCGGCGGTACTTGGGCTTTACGCTTTTTGGAATTACCGTGGCCAAGACGCTTTTCATGGACACCCTCGAACTGGACCAGGTGTATCGGATCGTGTCGTGGCTGGCCAGCGGGATTCTGCTGTTGGCGGCCGCGTGGTTCTATCAGAGATACAGCGCCATACTTCTCGGCGAAGGAAGTGAAGAACGTGAAAATGAACACACCGAGAGCGGGTAAGAATACCATTGGTTCTGTCGTCCCTTCGGGACAAAGACTGGTGTTAGTTCTCATGTGCCTTGCTTGGGCGGGTCTCGGGCGAGCCGCATTTGATGCTGCCGAGTGGAGTTGGGAGTGCGCCATCCCTGACGGGAAAGGGACGCCGGGATTCGTGCGGATAAATGTAAACGCGGACATTCTGGACCAGAGTCAGGCGACACTCGATGATTTGCGCATCCTTGACGAAGAGAATGAATTAGTGCCATTCGTAATTCGCCGGGAACCACGCGAAAAGCAGCAGACGGCGCAGTGGCGGAACATCGCCCTTCTCAACCGGACATTCCAGCCCGGCGCGTTTGAAAGCGTCGTACTCGATTTCGGCGAGGCAATCGAGAAAAATCGCCTCAAGGTGGGATTGTCCGATACGAATTACCGGCGACGTGCCCTCCTGGAGGGAAGCGCGGATACGCAGGATTGGGCCGTGGTCGCAGAGGACTTTTGGTGTTTCGACATCACGCGACCGGAAGGCAACTACAAAGTGGATACCTTCAACTTTCCGGCTAACAACTTCCGCTATCTGCGGCTGACCGTCTTCAATATGCCGGACGATCCGCGCCGGGTGAGCATCGAAAACGTTCAGGCGGCATTCTGGGAAGAGTCCGCAAGAGGCCCGCTTTCCGAGGTAAAGATTCAGTCCCAGTCGCGCAGCGAGGACGAGAAGACCCGAGAGAGCGTGCTGGAGCTCGACTTGGGTTACCGCAATCTGCCGATAGATACCATTCGCCTCAAGATCGAGGATGCGTATTTCTATCGTGGATTCGAACTGCGGGGTCGCAACGCCAAGACGGTGAAAATCGAGCGGCCCACGGAGACCGGTTGGGATACGACCGAGAGCGAAGCGCCGTGGCAACACGTGATGCGGGGAGTCTTTCATCGCAGCAGACGTGACGAGAAGGTAGCGGAGAACACGGTCCTCGAGCAGTTGAACGCGCCGTACCGGTACCTACAGATACGAATTCCGAACGAAGATAATCCGCCGCTCACTATCGGCGAACTCACCGTGCTCTGCCGTGAATATCCGTCGCTGGTGTTTGAGCGTCGGCCGGACCACCAATACCGCGTGCTCGGGGGCAATCCCAAAGCCTTGACGCCGCGGTTCGACTTAGCCCGTTCGATCCAGGGTGTGGAGTCCATGAATTTGCCCGTCGTCGCGGCGGGAACACCGTCCGCCCTCGAGCAGGCACCCAAATTGGGACCATGGACCGAACGCCATACTTATCTCATTTGGACAGTGCTGGTCGTCGCGGCGGGGGCTCTCGGGTTTGTGGTGATCAAGAGTCTGAGAAACCTTCCGAGAAAAACGGGGTCCTGAGGGACGGAATGGACGTGATGGACGCATGGACGAGACCTCCGGTCGGAAGCGGTTCTCCCGCCGAACGAAAAGCAATGAACACCGGAATATTCAAGCTGTCCCGCGTGTCTTGGTGTTGTCTCTAAGCACTTGACCCGCACTGGTTTGGTTCGTTATCGTGTCGTTTCTGGAAGTCGGTTATCTCGCGCTCCACGCGTTCGAACTTGAGCGCAATACCGGCGGTAGGCGCATGGCAGACGCCGTCAAGGCCATGGAGGAATGCTCAAATGCAAGTGTTCGATGATGTCAGCTTCAGCATTGGAAACACGCCCTTGGTCCGCTTGCGAAAGATCGGTCAAGGCCTCAAGGCGAAGGTCCTGGGCAAAGTCGAGGGACGGAATCCCGGCTATTCCGTGAAGTGCCGCATCGGCTCTTCGATGGTGTGGGATGCGGAAAAACGCGGCGTATTGAAGCCGGGGGGGACGATGGTGGAGCCGACCTCGGGGAACACCGGCATTGCTTTGGCATTCGTGGCGGCCGCGCGCGGCTACAAGCTCATACTGACCATGCCGGAAACGATGAGTATGGAACGGCGCCATATGCTCAAGGCCTACGGCGCGGAACTGGTGCTGACGCCGGGGGAAAAAGGCATGCCGGGGGCCATCAAAGAGGCCGAACGCATTGTCGAGGCGCATCCGGAGTACTTCATGCCGCAGCAGTTTAAGAATCCGGCCAACCCGGATGTCCATTACCGAACCACCGGGCCCGAAATTTGGACCGATACCGACGGTCAGATTGACGTCCTGGTTTGTGGCATTGGGACCGGCGGCACCATCACCGGCG
>JACQVH010000170.1 GCA_016209895.1 Candidatus Hydrogenedentota bacterium
GACCGGATGGCCGCTCGAAGGAAAGCGTCGCGCAGTGACGGCTGAGCTCGTCGAGAGCGAAGGGGCAGAACCGCGCGTGCCGAAGCGCCGTTGGTTCACGTCCTTCTTTCTCTATGTTGGGGTCGGTCTGGTAATGCTGGCGATGACGGCCGGGGCCCTCGGCTTCATGGTCTACGATCATGTTACGCGACCCGGGAAGGCCGGAGACTTGGTGCGCGTTACCGTTCCCAAAGGGGCCACCGGACAGGGCGTGGGCGAACTTCTTGCGGAGAAGAGGCTGATTGAGCATGAAGCTTTCTTCCGCATTGCGATGCGGCTCGAAGGCTCCGGGCGGTCCATTCAGCAGGGCTTCTATCTGCTCCCGGATGGACTGTCGCCGCTGGAGGTGTTACGGCGAATCTATGAAGGACCAAAATCGGCCTTTGATCCGGCAGAGGTTCCGGACGAACTCAAAGTCGTCATCCCGGAAGGTTTGAGTGTAGCTCAGATTGCGTCGTTGTTCGACAATCCGAGGGCCTTTCATGAAGCCGCTTCGGACGCGATTCTCATCGCCCGGCTTGGTATCGAGGCGACGACGTTGGAAGGGTTTTTGATGCCCGATACATATTTCTTCGACACGAAACCCACGGAACGCCAGGTGGTGGAACGAATGGTGGGGCAGTTTGAGAAGGCCTATGGAGAATTGATGGCCGAGTTTCCGGAAGCCGGGGACATGAATAAGCTGCAAGTTGTTACCATTGCTTCATTGATCGAGGAAGAAGCCCAAGCCATCGAGGAACGGCCGCTGGTCGCGGCGGTAATCTACAACCGGCTAGAACAAGGCGGCCCGCTGGCCTTGGATAGCACTCTGCAATTTATCACGGGCAAGTATGGGCAACGCATGCTGGACGGTGACAAGTTGGTGGATTCGCCTTATAACACGTACCGTTACGGCGGTCTGCCGCCCGGTCCCATCAGCAACCCGGGCCGTGCGGCATTGCGCGCGGCGTTGCAACCGGCCGACGTGGACTACCTGTACTTCGTCTCGAATGCGGATGGAAAGACGCACACGTTCAGCCGAACGATGGCGGAACACAACGCGGCCGTGGCGCGTTTCCGCAAGGAGATCAGCGTTCAGCGGCAGCAACTGAGACCGGAGGCGGATGGTGGCCCGTCGTAGGCAGCCGCCTCAGAAACCCGCTGAACTTGGGCGCGAGCGTGTACCGGCAGTCGTGGGCAAACGCGGTTACGGAGCGGGGACGCCGATGACGGATGATCAAACGCGGCTCGAGTCCGCATTAAGCGACTTCGATTCCTTGCGACGTAAAGCCGCGCTGAATGCCCTTTGCGAAATGGTTCGGAACGAGGCGATCCGCTTGCCCGCCGCGAGTTCGGCGGTAAACCTCCATTCGCATACCTTCTTCTCGTACAACGGCTACGGATATTCGCCGACGGCCTTTGCCTGGAACGCGCGAACACGTGGGCTGACAGTTGCGGGCATTGTGGATTTTGATGTGCTCGATGGGGTAGACGAGTTCCTGGAGGCGGCGGATCAGTTGGGACTCAAGGCCACGGCGGGAATGGAGACCCGCATTTACGTGCCGGAATTCGGGACGCGTGAGATCAACTCGCCGGGAGAGCCGGGGATCGCCTATTACATGGGCGTGGGTTTTACCACTTCAAACGTAGAATCGCTTTTTCTGCGATCCTTGAAGACCAGCGCTCAGCAACGCAATAGGGCCATTTTGGAGCGTGTGAACTCATACGTGGACCCGGTCGTTATTGACTTTAGGCGAGACGTGTTGCCGCTGACGCCGAACGGCAATCCTACCGAGCGCCACCTGTGCGCGGCCTACGCTGCGAAAGCGGAACGATGCTTCTCGGACTCTGGCGAGCGGGCGGCATTTTGGGCGGGTAAACTGGGCGTTGCACTCGAGGGAGTGTCACCGTTGTTGCAAGATGGGCCCAATCTTCAGGGATTGATCCGTAGTAAGCTCATGAAATCCGGGGGGGTGGGCTACGTGAAGCCGGATGGACCGGCGTTTCCGCGACTACGGGAAGTGAACGACTTCATTCTCAGTTGCGGCGCGATACCCACGTACGCGTGGCTGGATGGCACCACGCCCGGCGAGCAAGCCGTTGACGAACTGCTTGACTTGTTGGCGTATTCGGGCACGGCGGCTATCAATATCATCCCGGACCGTAATTGGAACGTGAAGGACCCGCTGCAGAAGAAAGTCAAGGTGGACAACCTGTACAAGGTCGTGGAAATCGCGCAGGCCCGGGCCATGCCGATCATCGTGGGGACCGAAATGAATGCGCATGGCCAACGATTTGTGGATGACTTCACCGCGCCGGAATTGCTCCCATTGCTCCCGGCGTTTCAGCACGGGGCGCACATTGCGTATGGGCACACTGTGATGCAGAAATACCTGGGCCTCGGCTACATGAGCGCGTGGGCGCAGAGATCTTTTGCGACCCTCCAAGAAAAGAACACTTTCTACGCCTGGGTCGGAGAGACCGTCTCTCCTATGGACGCGCAACGATTGGCATCGCTCGGCCGGGAAGTTACCGTCGAGGGACTGCGCGGCGCGGTCTGTAGCGTTGGAAACCACGCTGACGCGTGAAATTTCAAGCTGAAGCTTGTACTACAAGCGTGGGCGGCCCGCGATGGGAACGCCGCCTGGCGATTGAGCGTCGGCGCGCGGAAAATCACGCGCGCCGCGGGCGAAGAACGTTTCGCCTGTCTCGAATCTTTAGTCTCAAAACTGCTGTCAAGCTATTCTTGAAACTGAGCAGACTGCAAGCGCGCGGCGAGGCGAACGCCAGGCGCCCGATAATTCGCCGGGTATCGTTCTCGTTCCCGAATCTACCGACCTCATTCGACGGTTTTCGTATCCTCCATCTCTCTGATTTTCATTTCGACGGCGAAGCGGCGCGCGCGGTAATGATCCGCGATATGTTGCGTGGCGTGGAATCGGACCTGTGCGTGCTGACGGGAGATTATTTGGCAGACTACTTCGATCCTCTTGGACGCGTCTATTGCAATCTGGCAACGGTACTGTCCGGTGTTCGCGCGCAGTATGGAACCGTCGGCATCCTCGGAAACAACGACCACTCGGAATTCGTGCAACGATTCTCGGATTTGGGCGTTCGGATGCTGGTGAATGACGGATTCGAACTGGGAATCAAGGGTGAAAGCATCTGGATCGCGGGCGTGGATGATCCCAACACGTTTGAATGCGAGGACGTGGCCGGGGCCATGCGCGGAGCGTCTTCCGGCGCGTTTAAGCTGCTGCTGGCGCACTCTCCCGAAGTTGCTCGGGAAGCGGTTGAAGCCGACGTCCATCTATACGTGTGCGGTCATACACACGGCGGGCAGATGTGCGTACCGGTCTTGGGACCGTTGTTCCTCAATGCCAGTTGTCCGCGACGATTCGGCAGCGGCGCGTGGCGATACAAAACGATGCAGGGTTACACGACGACCGGGTTGGGCACCTCGGCAATCCCGGCGCGGTTCAATTGTCCACCGGAGGCGGCGATTATTGAATTGCGGCGGGCGCGATGAGGGTGACAGGACACGGGCGCAGACCGGGTACATAACCGGAATTAGGAATTTCTCCGGAGCGGAGTTCGAACAAAGGAGAGAATCAGGAACAATGCGGTGACTAACACGAGGAGCGTGATCACGGCGAGACTCGCGACATATGCGCGCGGTGCGTTTGCCTCGATCGAGTAGAGCGCGATGGGCAGCGTTTCGCCGCCGGGAGGATACAGGAGGATCGTGCTGCTGATCTCATTGAATGCGAGAGTGAAGACTACCGTGCAGACAATGGAAGCGGGCGTGCGAATAATAGGAAGGATCACGTAGCGAATGACTTGCCAAAAGCCGGCGCCTTCCACTGCGGCGGCTTCGAAGAGTTCCCGCGGGATTTGAAGCACCGTGTGTGAGACACCGCGAAAGGCAACAATTTGAAAGCGACCCAACAGTCCTCCGATCACAAGCAACGATGGCGGAATGAGGGCGGCGAATGATAGTTTGCCCGTTGCGGCAAGCAATCCGAGCGCCACGATGGTCCCGGGCACCGCGAAACCGACGATCAAAAGACCGTCTGTCGCCCGGCGGCTCGATGGTCCCGTTCGCAGCAGGGTCAACGACAGCAGTAGGGAAACAACCATGGCAACGAACGTCGCGGTCGTCGTGCAAATCAATGAGTTATGAATCGGCCGCAAGGCCAGCGCGCTCATCTGCGTGAATGCGTTCCAATCCATGGCCGTTATGACGAGCGAGCCCAAAGGCAAAAGGAAACTGATAAGAAGAAGTGTCCCCACCGCTGCGAGGCTGAGAACGCGGGCTGACACGGTCTTTCTGGAGAGACCTTCTGAACCCAAGTCCGTCGCTTCTTGTCGTTCCGCCCTGACAAACTGAAACTCACTGAAAATAACCAGCAAGCCGACGACAACCATGGGCGCCGAAAGCATAACCGCGCTGCGGGTGTCACCGAATGCGCTCAATTGAGTCAGTACCTCGAAATTGAATACTCGCACTTTCAGGAGGGTCGGAACGCCCAGTTCGGCCCCCGCCAAAAGGAACACAATCATCCCACTCGATATGGCCGCGGGGCGAACAAAAGGCCACAAGGCGTATCGCCACGTCTGCCAGGGCGACGCTCCACAGACGCTGGCGGCCTCGACCAGCGTTGGGGAAACCAACGTCAATGCTTTTTCAGCAAACAAACAAGGAATCGGAAACAGCGCGAGACATAAGACAAATATCGCTCCCGGCAAAGAGTAGACCGCGGTGGCGAGAGAAGTAACCGGTAGGTTCAGGGCGGTCGAAAACGCTCGCACCGGGAGACCGCCGGCACGCAGGAAATTGGTCCAACCGATGGCGTGCAGATAAGGCGGTATAAGCAATGGAAGCACCAGTAGGAGACGGAGGAACTTGCGACCAGTGAACGGCGAGGTTCCAAGAAGGCAGGCGGCCAAGACGCCCACTACCGTGGCCGAGCCTGCCGAGCCGACGCAGAACAGGAGCGTGCGCCCAATAATTTCCCATGAGATGTCAGCAGCGACGCGGCCAATGCCGGCGCTTTGAACAAGAGCGTTGCTGAACAGGATCGCAAGCGGCGCCAATGAAAATGCGAGCGTTGGAACAAGGAGCAGCGCCCATGCCAGGAGTTGCAGGGGCCGCTTCCGGGAGGAACTCATGGCGAGTCCACCCACGCCTTAAGTTCGGGCAAGAGAGCTTCCAAGCGCTCCGCCACGGCGCGGTAATCAACGAGCATCGGGACGACCTCTTCCAGTGAGAGTACATTGGTTGGCGTCTCCACGCCGGAAGTCAGCGGAGCTTGCGCGCATGATTGCGCGAGCATCTTCTGAACATCTACGGACAGAAGAAAATCGAAGATCTTTCGTGCGCCTTCGGGATTGGGCCCGCCGTTAATCAACGAAAGTGTGTTTGGGATAACCAGAGTTCCCAGTGATTTCGCCGTCGGTTCGGATTGATCAAGAAAAACGGCGCGAACGGGCTGGCCATCGCCAATGGCCTCGGCGGCGTCGTCAGTGTCGGCCAGGCCGACGGCCGCTTGGCCGTAGGAAACCTGTCGCTTGACTTCACCGTTGCTGGCCACAAGCTGCACCTTATTCGACTTCAGGCCGGCGAGCCATTCGCGCGCCGCTTTGTCGCCAAGCGACTCGAACAGGGCCGCAATGTGAAATGAAGTAGTGCCGAACAGCGGATTGGCCATCGCAACCTTGCCGGACCACTCCGGCTTCGTCAGATCGAATAAACTCTTCGGTTCGGTCCCGTGTGAAACGAGATTGTTGTTTACCAGAAGGACTCGGGCGCGCGCCGAAAAACCGGTCCAATGATGTTCCGGATCACCAAAATATGATGGAATACCTGAAGCGGCTGTGGAATCGTATGGGGTGGTGAGACCTTTCAGCTTGAGGAAGGCTGCCCGGCCCGGATCGCCGCTCCAAAAGATGTCGCCATCGGGGTTATCCTTTCTCGCTATCAGGCGATTCACGAGTCCGGTACTTTTCGTTTCTTCGGTGTCATAAACGCCAACAACGCGTATGCCGAGTCGCTTCTCCGCCTCCTGTAAAACCGGTTCGGAAAACACCCGGTCGACGCTGGTATAAACGACCACGCGTTCGTGCTCGCCTCTATCATCCAAGCCGCTCGGACGACAGCCAACCGCCAAAACACACGTGACCAAGATTTGGATCGCCCGGATATCAGGAAGGGCCCCTTTATAGAGCCCTTGGAATCTGCCAACTTTCATTTCTCGTCAATCCTCATCTAGTTACCGCCTCTTCCGGCGACCTTAACTTTCGGAAACTACGGTACAGCCACAAGTCGTATATGATTTTCAGTCCGCCTGCCAGACAAAAGGGCGTGCTCATGAGTAGCGGGGAACCGAAGAGTTGTCCACTAAGCACCGGTGAGATCAGGGCTCCAATAGAGCGCGCCGTCGTCGTCACGCCGGCGGCGGCCGAACGTTCATCCGGAGTCACCACGGCCATCGTATACGACTGCCGCGTGGGAACGTCCATTTGGGAAATACTGGAACGCAGCAGCAATACGGCAATAGCTGAAGCGAGGTTCGGCATAAAGGGCACAATCATAAGCAGCACGTTTGAAGGGATGTGCGTAAACACCAAGGTGTTAACCAGGCCGATACGCGCCGCCAAGCGCTCCGCCACCAGGCCGGAAAAGCCGCCCAGCGCGTTGCTCCCAAAAAAGATTGCGCCCAGTATCATCGGTTCTGCCCCAAAGCGCCTGTAAAACCAGTACGCGACCAGAGTCTGGATGACGAACCCGCCCGCAAACGCGTCCAAAGCGAACAACCCGCTGAGTTTAGTGACCGTGTTTCGTGAGCGGTGCAGTCCGAAACGTCGTTTGGAGATTGTGAAGGTCGGCCGGGACGCTTCGACCTCGGGCGAGAGACAGAGGAAAAGGAGTGCCAATGCGATTCCGGCGGCGGCGTACACCAACAGCGCGAAACGATAAGAGGCAAGTTCCGAAAAACCCGCCCGTTGCAATGCCTGCACGAATCCGCCACCGAGCAGAGCGCCTGAGGCCGTCGCGAGGGAACCCGCCAGGTGGTACCAGGCCAACACCCGCGTTCGCTTTCGGTCGGCGGTGGTCTCCGATAACGCCGCCTGCTCGATGGAGAGGAATGGCCCGATTTCGTTGCCGCTGGGACTGACGACTCCGACGATGGCGGCCGCGGCGAGGAGGAAAACGTTACCGGTGATCGCGAATACGGTTCCCGCCAGCACCAACAACAGCGCCCCAACTACCAGCACTCGCCTGCGGCCGAGGCGGTCGGCGGATGTTGTGAGCGCGAGTGAAATGAGGATATCGCCCAACAGGGCTAACGTCAGCAAGAGGCCGACAACTCGTGCCGCGATCCCCAACTCGGCGAGGTACAATACAAGGGTTACCGAAAGAAAACCATAAGCGAACAACCGCACGATGCGCGTGCAGAACAAAATGCGTACATCAGTCTTTGAACGCGCCATGATGTCTACGCTTTCGTATCATTTCCCGGCAATAGGCGTAGAGGGCGTCATATACGATCCACTCGGCGGCGTTGATCTGGTGGTCGTCTTCGTAATCCAAATGCCGGAATCCCTCCGCGATCGCCCGGAGTCCGTCGCTCTCCGACTGGTCGTAGAGCGTGTTGTCGGTATCCGCACCGTTTACAATTCTGCCCAGTAGGACCAAAGCCGGGTTTTTCGTAAGACCGTATTTCTTCAAGATCGCTTCGAAGGAGCATTCCTTCCCGTGATGTCCAAGTTCGACCCCTTGAACGTCGAACGGGATAGCATTCAGGCGCGCCGCTTCATCCATGACGGCCACCGCCGGAACAAACTGGAACTCGGCCTGCGGGTCTACGAACTTCTTGATGAGCCACGGACAAGCGACTCGATCAACTTTGACGTGCTCGCGTGTGATCCATTTCATGACCGTCCTCCATTGAGAAACATATTTGGCAGAATGCGGGGCACAAATCCGATGGAGTGGGCATCCCGGTCCCCAAATACCTTGTGATAGTCACTTGTTGTGGTCCTTCATTTCTGGCTTCCCCACGGCCTTCTGCACATCGAGGACACTTTTCAGTCCGGTCGCCAATTCCTTCGCCGGGCCCTTTCCCCAGAAGTGCACGAAGTAGAACGCGGGCTCTTCGTCGATCATGTGGTTGTGCAGTGCGACGATGTAAATGCTGCTCCTGCGAAGCGCACGAAGAACCGGCTGCACCTCGGGTCCGGTCATGATCACGTCGCCATCCATGGCCGCGGCCTCGTCAGTGCCCGTGAAGGCTGCCCAGGTGGTCAAGCCCATGGAACCGCCGATTGGAATCCCGTGCATTTCGGCGTCGCGCCCGATTGTGAACTTCACCATTCCGTCTTCGACGGCACCCTTCAATCCCAGAGCTTCTTCCAGCGGCGCCGGGTTGACGGTTCCTTCCCGTGGCGCGGCTCCTCCAAAGTCGGTCGAAAGGGTAGGGGACGTGACCCGTACCGCTCTGACCGCGTTCCACACTTGGCGGACTCCTCGCGCTAGTTCGATGGCGGGCCCTATTCCGCCGATGTGCATGAAGTACACCTTCGGTTGGTCGTAGAGGAAATGATTGTGCAGTGCGGTAATCTCGAGCCCAGCAGAGAAGGCGGCGTCAATGGCGGGGGTGATTTCATCCTCGAAGAGCACCGTGTCGCCCATTGCCATTGCGCCTTCCGGCGTTTCTTTGAATGCTGCCCAGGACGTCAGGCCCGCGAACGGTCGAAGCGGTACTCCGTCAATCTTGACCTCGATTTCCTTTCTCGGATAAGCGATTTTTACAACACCATCCGGCGTCAAGGTCGGCTTAACGCCAACCGTCTCACCAATGGCAGGCATGTCCAGTGCGGCCGGTGCGGCAAGAGTGAACAACGCCGGGAATGTGGCGAGCAGGGTCAGCCTGAATGCGATTCGTGGGTGCATGGCTTACTCCTTGTCCCTTTTCGGCGGTTCACTTTTCTCGTGTTCTTCATTCTTAGTTCCAAGTTCGACTTTGAACGCATCGAATGACGTGGCGGCATCCGCTTTTGTCCAGAGTCCCACAC
>JACQVH010000172.1 GCA_016209895.1 Candidatus Hydrogenedentota bacterium
TCCTCGAACCCGGTGAGCACGGGTTTGGCGCTCGCCTGGATACCTTTTTCGACGCGCTGAACGATTTCGCCAACAACGTCGAGTCCATCCCGTCGCGCGAGGCGGCCTTGGCCGAAGCGCAGGCCGTGGCCGGCAGTCTGCACGAGCTCGCCGAGCGCCTCTTCACGTTGCGTACCAATGCGAACGAAGAAGTGCGCAACTTGGTGCCGGAAATCAATTCACTGGCCGAACGCATCGGCGCGCTCAACGTGCAGATTGGGCGGTTGGAGGTCGGAGACCACAGCGCGAACGACTTGCGCGATGACCGCGACCTTCTCCTCGATCAGTTAGCGCGACTGATCAATATCACGACCCGAGAACGACAAGACGGCCAGGTGGACGTGTTTGTCGGCAGCGATCAATTGGTGAACGGCGACCGCATCCGCGCGGTCGAAGCCCGGCAAAATACCGCCTTGGACCCCGAACGCGGCGACTTGGTCGAGATTCGGTTTGCCGATACCGGGAACTTGGTGCAAATCCGCGACGGGGAAATCTTCGGGGCGCTGACTATCCGCGATGCCGTGCTGACCGAGGTTGATAATCGCGTGGACACGCTGGCGGCAACGTTGATCGAGCAACTGAACCGGATTCAGAGCCAAGGCAACGGTCTCGTAAACCTCTCCGGAACGATTACCGGTACGAACGCGGTGGACAGCGCCACGAATCCGCTCATTTCCGCCGGCTTACCGTTCAACGTGACGCCCGGGACGTTCGACGTCATTGTCTACGATTCCGCGGGAAACTCAACCACGACGACGATTACCGTCACGGCCACCACGACCCTGAACGACCTCGCCGCCGCGTTATCGGCGGTTCCCAACTTCACGGCATCCGTGTCCGGCAATACGCTTACCCTCGGCGCCGCCGCCGGTTCTACCTTCGGGTTCGCGAACGACACCTCGGGCACACTTACCGCGCTGGGGACCAACGGACTCTTTACCGGTACGGACGCGCGATCCATCGCCGTAAACCCGGCGTTGCTCGACAATCCCGCACTACTCGCATCGGCCACCAGCACGGACATCCTTGACACCGGGGACAATACGGCGGCCCTCGCCATGGCCAACCTGCGCACCGCGACGGTCCTGGACTCGGGCGCCGCTACCCTCGGGAACTTCTACGAGTCCATGATCGTGCGCCTTGGGGTGGATGCCCGCGCCAACGCGGAAAATTTCCAGGTCGCCCAAGCCTTTATTAGTGACTTTCAGCGTCGCCGCGAGGAAACTTCCGGCGTCTCCATTGACGAAGAGGTCACGAACCTTCTTCTCTTTCAGCGCGCCTTCGAAGCCTCGGCCCGAATCATTACGATCGCGGACCGGATGCTCGAAGCCTTGCTGCAAATCGCGCGGTAACTCCTCATTCTGCGAACCGGAGCACATAGACCGCGCTCTTGCCGCGCAACCCGATCGCGGGCGGCTTGCCCTCCTGCACCGGCGTGCAGAATTCCAATCTCTCGATCTCTTCGGGAAACCGTGCGGTGTGGTCGGGCTTATCCGAGAAGCCATCCCGGTACAGCCATACCGAAAACTCCTTCGGATTCGTACCGGCGGCAAAGTCGGTGCGGCCGTCGTCGTCCAAGTCGGGCAGGATAAGCGTGCGTGACAGCATCTCCGAGTCGGGGTCGAGAAACCACAATATCGGGACACGGCACTCCCAGCCGGTGGAAGGGCGCGGTTCGTATCGCTTCTCTTTCGGATCAAACAAATGAACCGTGAAGCGTATCGGCCACGATCCTCCCATCACGGCTCTCGTGAGCGCCTCTACGGAAACGCCCGGTTCCTCGACCTTCCACATCAGCAAATCAACGTACCCATCTCCATTGAAGTCCGGCAAGTCCTCCATCTCCCCAACTAGGATCGTTCCCGGATACCGTCGCTCCGGCCCGATTTTCCAATTCGGCTCATCACTCTCGGTCGTACTCGCTTCCGGCTCGCCCAACCGCAATCGGGTGCCTTGCCCGCCGGTTTCGATGAAGAAGACCCGGGCGGCAGCCTCTCCCTTTGTACGCAATGGAAACGAGGGCCACGTGCTGGGATCGGTTTCCGAAAGTCGCCAGCGCGCTACGCGCCACACGCGGCTGTCTTCTATTTTCGCCGGGGGCGGAGCCAAGTCTTCTGGCAAGACGGCCTCAAGGACTATCTCGGTGTTTATCCGGAACTCGAAGGCGGCCCGCGAACCAATCCAGTTCCGGCCAGTTGGATAAGCACGGAAAGCCCTGTGAACTGACCCATCGTCGTAGGTCTCCGGTCTCATGGGAAAGGTTTCAACTTGCTGACCTTCCATTGTGCGCAACTCCAACGCCTCCCCGCGCGGCAGTGCGAGCAGGCACCGCTCACCCCGGTTGACCCAGAGTACGTGGGGATACGGCCCGAAGTCCGGCTCGGCCAAGCGCGTCTGCAAACGGAACAATTCGCGCGGCGCAGCATCCGGCCCCGCTGGCGGCACATTGTATGACAGGATTCTCTCGCCGCACACCGCCAGCAGGGTCCGTCCGCCGGTGCCGTCATCATGCAAGATGTCGAACGCGCTCGTGCCTTCGGGAAGGGTTAAGGACCACGGTACCGCTCCTTTCGTCATGGAATGCGCCTGAAGGTTGTTACCATGAAGAACGCACACGTCCGCAACGGCATGGGAGTCTCCCGGGATGAGAAACACGTCTGCTGACTCGGTGGGGAGAGGTATGACGGAAACATTGAATTGGCTCGCGGCAAGAAACGTGCAGAGTCCACTGATTGTCCAAGACATCATTTCCGTTCTCGATTCAAATAGACATAGCAGTACCCGGCGGGGGGCTCGGCCTCGAGGTCAAATCGAGCGACCGTGATATCGCTGCGACTGTCGCCATCCACATCAGCCACACCAAAATTGAGATCGTCCCGGAATGGCAATGGAAAATCAGTTTCCGGACGAAAGCCCGTTGCTGTCCCTAAGAAGACTTCCAACCGGTCTGGCCTTGTGCGCACAACGGCGTCACGAAACCCGTCGTTATTGAAATCTCCGGTCAAATCAATCAAATCTCCGGTCAGATATTGCCGAAACATGCGGGTGTGAAAAGCCGGTGGCTTATCTAATTGGATGATGAACTGGCCGGAAATCTGCGGGGTTTCGGCATAGTGTCCTTGTGCATCCAATAGGTATATCCGGATTTCATGCGAGATTTCACGCGCCGTCACTAAGCGCGAGATGGTTTCTCGGACTCCGCCGTCGAAGAGGCCGGTCGTTTCCGTGACCATATCCAGGTCGCCGTCGCCGTCCGCGTCCACGAACGACCCTTCCGGACGAGACCACACGCTGCGCCGCACTTGTAAGGTTTTGCCTCCGTCGGTGCTTGCCCATGTCTCGCAGATTGGCCTCGGCAGGGGCGAGGAGGTCGAGCGCTCCCAGTCAACTCCCGCGTAATCCAGTACGTCATCATCGTTGAGGCGGATTACTTGCATGGACGCGGGTAGCGGTTCAGATGTGGTCCTTTCAGGCGGGCCAACTTCGACGATTCCATCCCGGTTTTTCCTCAGGGCGTAACGTGTGCTGATTAGTCGCTGCTGGGATTTTGACACGGACTCTTCTTCCAATACGGTCAACTCATTCCTATCCAGCACGACGTTCGCGTCCATTTCCTGTACTGGAATGACGATACGTCTTGCTACTTCCGGCCACAGCAATCCTATGGTCGTACGAACGCCTTTCAACGGTGGATAGACGTTCAGGGTTGCGTTTGCGCGATATTGTCCATCAATCTGAACATAGACCCGAAGACCATCCTCTGCCGGCACTACGATTTCAGGAACATTGTCGCCATCAATGTCGCACAAGAACCAAGATTGAACAAAGATGTTGGGAACTGGCCTGCGTTGGCCAGTAGTTTCGTCCGGACTCCGCTTCCTCTCGTCTGGCCACTGGACATCCTGTTCCAGAACGGTTTCCCACTGCCCGCCGGAAACAGTAAGAACCTCCAGTCTTCCGTTGCCTCGTGAATAAAGTCGTCCACCCCAAACGTCACAACGGCTCGGCCACAGTCGCTGCGGATACGTCAACACGGCATCTTTTGGGAATCGCCCGTTTCGCTGGAATGCCACGCCCGTTTCGCACACCAAGTCGGTCATACCGTCGCTGTCCATGTCCTGGGTGCGGAACGACGGCCGGTCCTGTCCCGAAAGATGGCCCACCTGGAAGGCGATCACGGCAACGTCCTTCGGGAGTTCCTGCTCGATGAATGCGATCGCGCCGAACGTTATAAACCAGAATGCAGTAATCATGCGGTGAGGTCTCGCCGGGACAGGGCGTAGGTAGCAATTGAGGCAAATACCACTAGAGCGACGAGGGACGTGGTGATGCAATACGCGGTCATGGGGAACCACGTGGCCGGCAGCCCGTCGCAGGAGTCTTGAAACGCGCGCCAGGGGCTTTCGAGATAGGTCGAGAACCAATAGTCATCAATCCCTAGCGGATGTTTGACAATGTCCATGACCACCGAGAGGCCGATGGCGCCGCCGATGGCGCTGACGGTGCTGCGGGTCAGCGACGCGATCATTACGGCAAAGGCCACGGCCGCGAACTGAGGAAGCAAATCCAAACCCCATGCAAGCGCGTACGTCAACGCCATTTCTCGTGCGCTATAAATGACTTCGCCACCGAGATTCACCCCCATTGCGTCGCCGCGCAGCAGCACGAGACCCCAACAGACAATGGATACCATGCCGCTCAGCGCCACGGCGTAAACCATGCCCGCGAGAAGTTTGGCTATCAACCATTCCCAGCGCCGGATGGGTCGTACCAATATCGTTCGAATGGTTCCGGCGGTCGTTTCCGAGGCGATCAGATTTGCGCAGTAAATCTGAATCAGCAACAAACCCAGGAGGTTCAAGGCCATCGGTGTGGCGTAGGAGATGAACCCGTAGTCGCTGACGCCGTCGCGCGCGATAGGCCGAATCCACAGCACGCTCAGCATCGCCGCGAGGACCAGCCCCAACCCGACGTACGCGAATTTGAGGCGCGCGGCCTTGGCGATCTCGACCTGCAACGCAGTAAATATTCGGCCAATCACGACTTCAACACCTTCGTTAAGAAATCGTGCACGGTTTGCCGTCGCGGAACCACTGCGGAAATTTTGAAACCCCCGGAAATTAGAAACGCCGTAAGCTGATGCACGCTGCCGTCGCGCAGGTGCACTCGGACCCGGCCGGACCACGCCTCCGCGCGTTCAACCCATCCTTGTTCCGCAAGCCGCTTGGCCGCGGCCTCCGGGCCGTCCACAAACACTTCGACGTCATGCTCGTCGTAGGACAGGAGCGTCTCTACCTTCTCGCAGGCCACCAACCGGCCCTGGTTTAAGACCGCGACGCGGTCGCAGACCGTCTCGACTTCGTCGAGCCGGTGACTCGAAATGAGCACGGTCACGCGCGATTCGTCCGCGAGTTGCCGCAAGAGGTCCAACGTCTCGTGGATACCTTCCGGGTCCAAGGCGGTGGTCGGTTCATCGAGCACCAGCAATTCCGGTTCCGCGAGCATCGCTTGCGCCAAAGCCAGCCTCTGCCGCATCCCCTGAGAAAATGTCCCGACCTTCTTGTGAGCAACGCTCAGGAGTCCAACTCGGTCCAGGAATCGGTCCAAGGTCATTTCAAGCCCCGCCAGCTTCGCCAGCAGTCTCAGGTTCTCGCGAGCCGTCAGGAAATCATAGAAACTCGGTTTCTCCAGCACCGCACCGACGCGCTCGATAATTTGCAGGAAATCTCGGTTCAATTCTTTCCCAAAGATACGGATTGCGCCCGAGGTGGGCCGGACCAGACCCAAAAGCATCAGAAGCGTCGTGCTCTTCCCGGCACCGTTCGGTCCCAGCAACCCGGTAACTTCACCCCGCTCCACGTTCAAGGTCAAGTCATTTACGGCCAGCGTGGACCCAAAGCGCTTGGTCAGACTAGCGATCTCAATACAAGTTGGCATGGGAGTAATTTTGGATTATCACTCTGAACTCGACCTCATGTCTTTCACGACCAATTCAATCATGGTATCTCCGTGCCAGGTACTGAACCGCGGGCTGAACAAAATATCTACGGGCCCAGCCAGTAGCTCCGGCGTCGCCTTCTCGGCCAGACCGAACCCGACCGCCGGGAAAATGCGCGCGCCCTCCTTGGCCGTGAACCGGATGTGTCCCCCGCGCAGTTCGCGATACGAGTTGGGCATGGCCTGGACGCCGCACGTGCAAAACAGCGGCGACGGATTGCCGTAGCCGCAGGGCTGCAACCGCTCTAGAAGAGCGACCAGCCGCGAATCAATCTCACTAAGCGCGACTAACGCATCGGTGTTGACCACCGGTTGCAAACCTTCGACCGGCAATCGCTTCGCCGCCTCCTCTTCGAATGCCGCCGTGAAAGCCTCCACGTTTTCCCGCTGGATGGTAAGTCCGGCCGCGGACTTGTGTCCGCCAAATCGCACCAATAAATCTCGGCAGGGTTCCAAAGCGACCACCAGATCGAATCCTTCAACGCTGCGCGCCGAGCCCCGCCCTACCCCGTCTTCGCCGACGGCAATCAGGACGGTGGGCCGGTAGTACTTGTCCACCAATCGCGCCGCCACAATCCCGATGATGCCCGAATGCCACCCTTCTTTCGCCAGCACGAACGACCCGTGTCCCGACGGTCCCGTTCGTTCGATTTCCTCGACCGCCTGGTCAAAGATCGTCTGCTCGATGGAGCGGCGTTCCTCGTTAGCTTCGTTCAAACTTTGCGCCAACCGTCCCGCTTCTTCCGACGACTCTGTTAACAACAAGCTCAGGCCGGCCAGACCATCGCCCAATCGGCCTCCGGCGTTGATGCGCGGTCCCAGTTGAAACGCGATCTTGCCGGCCGTGACTTCCGAAAGCCGCAGGCTCGCCACCTCCGCGAGTTTCTGAAGTCCGGGTCGCGCCGTCTTGGACAATACCGCGAGACCCGCTGCCACCAAGTCCCGATTTTCGCCGCGCAATGGCACGATATCAGCCACCAGGCCCAAGGCCACGAGGTCCAGGTCCGCGATGTCTCCCGTCAACACCGACGCCAGCTTGAAGGCAACGGCTGCGCCAGACGCGTCCCACGCCGGATGCTCGGCCATTTCTCGTTTCGGATTCAAAATCGCCAACGCCTCCGGCAAGTTGTCATTCGGAACATGGTGGTCCGTCACAATCAGGTCTATACCCAGTTGACGGGCTCGCGCCGCCGCATCATGCGCGCCAATCCCGTTGTCCACCGTGATGATGAGGCGGACACCGCGCTCGTGGGCCGATTGGACATGTTCCGGCGCCAGTCCGTAGCCTTCGGTCAAGCGATTGGGCAGCCCGTACTCGAGGGCCTCATGACCCAAACGGCGCAGCGCGCGTACCAGGACTGCAGTTCCGGAAATGCCGTCCACGTCGTAATCCCCGAAGATGAGTATCCGCTCGCGGTCGCGCAACGCGGCGCGAATGCGATCCACGGCCACCGCCGTATCGGTTAATTGGAGCGGATCGCTCAGGCCATCGAGTGAGGGGCTGAGAAAACGCCGGCCTTCCTCGACGGATTTCACCCCGCGCAAGATGAGCAGGTGCGCGATCAGCCGCGGCACATTCAGTCCGCGCGCCAGTTCCGCGGTCCGTACGCGGTCCTCTGGCTGCACCACCCATTTGCGAGTAAGATCGCGGCTGGTCATAACTTTGCCCGCGCCAGTTCCACTATAGTCGCTACCACTTCCGCCACGCTCATTCCCGTGGTGTCTACGAGAATTGCATCCGGCGCACGGCGCAACGGAGCTACCGCGCGCGTCATCGTGCGTTCGTCACGAATCCGGATTTCTTCCCGCAACTGCTCGAACTCGG
Organism: Candidatus Hydrogenedentota bacterium; assembly: GCA_016209895.1. GTDB lineage: Bacteria > Hydrogenedentota > Hydrogenedentia > Hydrogenedentales > SLHB01 > JACQVH01. The sequence goes on from JACQVH010000172.1 coordinate 7,862, forward strand.
TTTCGAGTCCTTTCTCCGCCATCTCGCGCTGCCGCCGTCGAGTTCGTTCATCAAGCGACGCACCCAGATAGATTTTGCACTTGGCGTGCGGAAACACCACGGTGCCCATGTCCCGCCCCTCCGCTACGGTCGGACCGCGCGCGGCATATTCCCGCTGCAACTTGACCAGATGTTCGCGCACTCGAGCGTTTTCGTCAATTCGATATATTTGCCGCGTGACCTCTGGAGATCGGATCGCCTGGGTCACGTCTTCGCCGTCTACGAATACTCGCAATACCCCGTTTTCTTCACGCATTTCCAACGGCAATTCGTTCGTGATCGCCGCTACCGCGTCCGGATCAGCAAGGTCCACGCCTCGATGCATCGCCCACCACGTCGCCGCGCGGTACATTGCGCCGGTGTCTAAGAATCGAAATCCGAGCCGCTCCGCCACCTTCCGCGCCACGGAACTCTTACCCGCCCCGGCGGGTCCATCAATCGCTACGATTTGCGTGGGTTCCACGTGCAATTTTCTCTCCGAATCAGATGCGCCAATTCGTTTACAAGTGCGCTGAAGCGGGCTAAAACTCTGAGTGGAGTATACAACGTGCCGCCAAATGTAGAAACTCTAGAGATGGCGGCCACAAACTCGTTTACGGGTGTCACCCGGCTTCATGCGTGCGCTGCGAGACTCTTTGCGAAAGGCGGTCTCAAGACACCTTTTTCCGTGATGATACCGGCGATGAATTCAGCGGGCGTCACGTCGAATGCGGGACTATACACGTTCACATTGTCCGGGGCAGTCTGCCTACCGAATCCATGAGTCACTTCGTGGGCGCTGCGGCGCTCAATAGGAATTCCGGCGCCATCGGGGAGCGTTGCGTCCACGGTCGAATACGGCGCCGCGACATAAAACGGCACACCATGGGCCTTGGCGAGCACCGCCACGCTGTACGTGCCAATCTTATTGGCCGTGTCTCCGTTGGCCGCAATGCGGTCCGCGCCCACGACCACGAGTTGCACCTTCCCTTCCCGCATTACCTGGGCCGCCGTATTGTCACAAATCAGCGTGACATCTATCCCCGCTTGCATCAATTCCCATGCCGTCAGACGCGCGCCCTGCAACAACGGTCGAGTCTCGTCGGCGAACACGCAAAACTGCTTTCCCAACTCCTTCGCCCGAAACATCACCGCCAGCGCCGTCCCCGATCCCGCCGTGGCGAGTGCGCCCGCGTTGCAATGGGTGAGCACGCCGTTTCCATCTTGAATCAGGCCGGCCCCGTGATCGCCAATGGCGCGACATCGCCGCTTATCGTCTTCGCAAATCTCAATCGCCTCCGCCTCCAGCCGGTGCCAGAAATCCTTCAGGGATCCGTCGGCCGCCAGACCTTCCGCAACTTTCTTCATCCGTTCCAGCGCCCAGAACAGATTCACCGCCGTCGGTCGCGACGTCGCGAGATAATTCACGGTTTCTTCCACTGCTCGCACCGCATCCGGAGCGCTCGTCGGCCGCTTTTCGCGCACACCTACCAGTACGCCGAATGCCGCGCAAACCCCAATTGCGGGCGCGCCCCGCACTCGCAATACGCGAATCGCTTCCCACACCGACTCGAGCGTTGCCAGCCGAATTTCCCGATACTCAGTCGGCAGCAATGTCTGATCAATTATGACGAGCTCACCCTCGGCCCAACGCACTGCTTCTACCGGCATTTATGTTACTCCTCCGTCTGACTCGGCAATGCTATCGCACCCGACCTGCCGAGGCAAGACGGCGAAGCGAAAGGTTGCAGACTTAGCCGGGCCACAGTATTCTTATCCTCGATAAAGGACGACGTGATATGACTCATGAGCAACTTCTCGAACGGGTAAACGTGGACCCCAACATTTGCGGCGGGAAGCCTTGCATCCGAGGCACGCGTAGCTACATTGATATCATCTTGGATGCCTTAGCCGAACGGCTCACGCCGGAACAAATCATTGACCACTATCCGTCGCTCCACGTCGAAGACGTCCGTGCAGCGGCCGCCTATACGGCGGACTTGGCTCGTGAAAACCTCTGGAAGCCCACTGCCAGGTAAGAGTCAAACTCGACGAAAACCTCTCAAAGTATCTCAAATCAGCTATCGCTCGGCTCGGCCACGATGCGCATACGGTAGCCGATGAAGAACTCCTCGGGATGTCGGATGTTGAAGTCGGAAGAGTGGCGAATCAGGATGGCCGCATGCTTCTGACCCTCGATATTGAGTTTGCAGACCTCCGCAAACATCCACCGGGACAGCATGCGGGAATCATCCTGTTTCGCCCCCACTCCATGGGTCCCATGGTGGTGAATAACCTCGTCTTGGATTTTCTGGCTCAACATACAGACTTGGCCCCTTGGGTTGGATGCACGGTCGTCGTCGAACCCGGTCGCATCCGAATCCGAAACCCCGATTGAGCGGATTCCGGCGACAAGTCAGCTAACTCGCCCGTGTCGCCAGTGTCTGCTGCCCATCCCGCACGTAGCGCTGGCGGTCTTCCGGCGTGACCGTCCGCCAAAGTAGCAATTGTCGCCGGAGGTCGGCCACGAATCGGCGGTTGACGCGTTGCCACGCTTTGACCTCCCCTTCCAATCGTGCCAGGCTCAACACCAGCACCGGCTGTCCTTCCCGATAAGTGACGGTAAACGCGACATTCTGGCTGATTCCCCAGTCGAACGGCGCCAGCCAAATCTTCGTCTCGAGCTGGATGCCGCCCGCACTTTCAGTTAACCGGGTGCCTTGAGCATGAAATGGTCCCACCGCCAACTCTTCGTGGTCTTTCAGGTATTTATGGAGAAAAGCCGCGATACCGACCTCGGTCCCGCCGCTGAAAGTGAATGGAAATTCGAGTGTCATCTCGTCATTCACGGGTTCCGGCATTCTTACGCTGCGTTCTAATTCCGGCACGGACAGCCGGCTGGCTTTCCAGGCCGGATACAACGAGCTCAGCAAGACCACGCCGGCCACGATGACGGTCGCGTACAATGCCGAACGTGAAGAGTAATTCAGCGTGAGACCGGCCAGTGTGTCCACCTGGAACAAGTCCCGTAGACCCGCGACCGTCTGTCCGAGAACATACCCGAACAGACAGCCGAGCACCGCATACACGCACGATTCCGCCAAGAAGAACGCGCCGATATGACTGGGCGCCAGTCCCAGCGAAGTATAGATACCGATCTCGCGTTGGCGTTCATACAACGACCCAAGCACAGTATTGAACACGATCAGTCCTGCGATAAGTATCAATACCAGTAGCGACAATAGACCTTTGTAGTCGGCCTGGCCCAACGACGTGTACCAGTAGCTCTTCCCGCCCATGCCGACAAACACGCCCGTCGCCAATTTGCTCAGTATCTCGTCCCGCAACATCTGCTCCGACATCCCGCGCGGGTCTTCCGCTACGATTGCCACACTTCGGATGCTGCCGCCCAACTCCAGTGCCGACTCGAAGGGGATTACCAGAGTGTTCAGCGCATCGAAATGGCTAAACGTCAACGGCGGCTTCTTCGCCAGAATGTCCGGCCGGGTCGTCACCGCTTCCTGATACGTTTGCGCCGACATCCCGAAATTGACGGGTGAAAGCGGCTCCCCATCCAAGTCCAGGAAACCCCCTTGTCGCCGGAAGAAGTCGTCCGCGAGGATTCCCCGCACAACAAAGCGGCGTCCTAACATACTCAATTCGACCTTCTCGATATCTGACTCAGATAACCCTAACGAACGGGCCAACGCCTGCGGCACGATAACTCCACGCTGATCATTCGGATCAAACCATCGCCCGCGCAAAAACGTGTTATTCTGCAAGGCGATCCGTTCCTCCTGTGACGAAAGCCCCAGGAGCGAAGCGACGGCCGCGCTTGTTCCGTTCGGCGCGTCTACGCGGATGGCGGTGTTCATTGGCGCCGTGCCACCCGGATACCACGCGCGGGGCGCGATAATTTTGGCCTCGGCGAACTCGGCTCGCAGATGGTGATACGTGTCCGGAACAATCGGGTTGAAGAGCGGCGAGCGGAAAAGAACCCCGGCATAAGGCGCGGCGATTCGCTGCAAACTCTGGTCATAAAGAGCCCGGCCCTTTAACTCGCTCCGGGTAACTACCGAGGTGAACGAGAGCACGCTGAACATCAACACTACCAAAGTTACCAGCGTATTCGCCGTCCGAACCTTTCGCTTGCGCATACTCGAGATGCCGAGCCCGAACGCGATCCCCGCCGCTTCGCTACGCCCGATTTCTACGTTGTGAATCCCCGTCACTTGAGCGCGCAGCCGCTTCAGCTCTTCCTGTAGCATTTTCAGTATCACGCGCAGTACCGCGAGCGTCAGCGCAATCATCACGAATCCGAGCAATACCATGAAGGGATTGACGGCTAGTTTGAAGGCCGGATTCACAAACCGAAGCAGCACAAACACCACCGCAAAAATCGCGGCTCTTGCCGCCAACTGCCGTCCGATGTCTGGAAATCCGCAGAGCATACGCTCCAGAAAGAACGCACCCGGCAACAATAACGCAAGATAGAACAGCACCGTCAACACGGCGTCGTTTCCGGTTCGCAGCACCAGCGGATAGACCCGCGACGCCCGCGCCCACGCGCTCCGAGCCAATTCCAGGCAACCCGAGTAGTCCTTACGCGCCAGCGCGCCAGCGGCCACGGCAAGATCTCGCTTCGAGCGATGGTGCAACTCGCTCAGTAGGTTAACCACTTTCGGCGTGTCGGCGGCGCCCGTAGCGCCGGCACTGAGAATCCCCGTGTTAACCAATCGCTCGATGCGGAAATCGTTCAGCGTTATCATATCCCGCGCCGCCCGAAGGGCCGTGTGATGTATCGTCCCCGCCGACACTTCAATCCCGTCCCCTTCCGGAACCTCGGGCGTGGCATCGAGCAGCGTCAGGCGTTGCCCGAAAACACCGGCCCCACCGAGAACTTTGATCCGCGCCGCGCGGCCCGTCCGCCGGTCTACGAACAACGTGGCGCACGGGTCATAGTACCTGGCCGCGCCCGGATCATTCCCCCCGCCGCCGCTGGGCGGGCACATCGCCAATCCCCACGACTCCGGCTCCGTGTCGGTCCGGCCATCGAGTACCCGAATGCTGCTCAAGATTTCCATGTAGCGTGGGTCAAAGGTGTCGAAGAGATCTATGGCGCGGCAGCGAAATACCACCACCGTCCGACGCACGGCGGGTGGCGCGGTCTGCCCATACACCCGCGTCGGATAGGTCAACTCCCCGTTGCGCCCCAAGTCTTTTGCGTAGGTAACGTCGCCCGTCTCCTCATCCAGGACGTAGGCTTCGATTTCTCGGGGACGAGATGTAAAGTCGTTGGTCATTCCGCGGGCGACGTTGGCGAATCGAAAGTAGGCTCGCACCTCTCGGTCGCCCTCGTGCACCGTACGCACTCGCTGGACCGGCTCGCAGCGCACGCCCAGGTACGTGTTCTCGTCTTCCCGGCGCACCACCACCAGCGCATTGTCCTTGGGCTCGTCAGGAATGTAGTTTTTCTTCGGTACGAACTCGACGACTCGTCCGGAGACCTCCCCCGCGTTGATCCCGGATGGCGGGAACACCTTGGCACGATGTCCTTGCCGCTGCCAATCCACGATCTGATCGATCCGAGTAATGAATCCGCGGACCGGGTCCCTCGAATTCAGCATCTCCATCAGCATCGGCCGGAGAAATCGCGCCTGGGCGGCCAGATTCTCCGGATTGATGCGCTCCGGCGTGTCCAACGGCGAATCCACGAGCGGACGTTCCGCCCCCCAAGTCACGAACGCGTAGGCCAACTGTCCGAAGAGCAGGGCCGTCTCAGCTTCATGCGCCATCCGAGATGGCAGCGTAAAGCCCCAATCCACCCCCGCCTTGGCTAGAGAAGTCCCGCTGAGCGATTCGACGAACGGCGATAGCAATGGATTCCGGTCCAACCCCTTGGCGAGGTACTCTTCCTGCGAATACTTCCCAAGCGTGAGCGCGGTGCGGTGCGCGATTTGATTCAGTTGGGTCCCGATCGGCTCGAACAGGTTCGGCAGCCGCTGTCCGAGGACCATGTCCCAGTACGCATGGCCGCCGCAAAATGCGCCCACCTTGTCCCCGGTAGAGGCCAGGTCCAGTGCGATGAAGGTCGCCGGGACCACACCCAATTGCTTCCGATGTTGATCGAAAAATGCGGTCACGCCTTCCATAAACAGTCCGTGCCCCGACGTGGCCAGAAACAGTACCGACCGCGGCGGCGGATGAGCGGCCACGAACCGTGCCAAGTCGAGCAGCACCGCGATCCCGCAGGCCTGTTCCGCTCCCGGAGCGATCGCGGGCACCACGCTCATCGAATCGTAGTACGCGGAAATCACCACGACTTCGTCGGCCAGGACCCGCCCCTCCGGGTCCGGTTCCTCGGCCGTGCCGCGAACCCAACCGATAACATTTGTCTCGGTCACGTCCTGCCAACTCATGCCGCCTTCCAGCGTGAACTTTTCCCCCTCGGTTCGCTGAATGAGCGTCCAGTCGGACCGCGAGATCAGAAAGCGCGGGACGTTCACCGGTGTGCGCAAGAACTTCGCCGCGCTCTCATAGTGCGTGGTGGTTTCGGGCTCGATGAAGAGTACGGCGCGACCACCCAGCGCGGGAACGTTCAGCCAATTGCGTCCCGAGTTGTACTCGAGCGCGACAATCGAGCCTTCGATTTCTTTCCCATCCAATTCCGGAACCGTTCCGCTACCCCCGTAGAGTAAACTTCCGTGGATGCCCCCGGGCGGCGTCGTGACCGTACGCACCAGGTTCGGCCAGAACCCGTAGACACGGACGGAGACGTCATCGCCGGTCAAGGCACCTTCGAATTCGACCGGAGACGTCACCGTAAACCGCATATCTCTCACGGCCCGCAGGCCCGCCGCTTCAAATTCGCTGTGTATGTACGCAGCGGCCACGCGCGTGCTCCCATACCCCGGCACCCGCGACGGCATGCCTCCGAGAATCCGCACGGGCGCCGCGAGCGA
>JACQVH010000179.1 GCA_016209895.1 Candidatus Hydrogenedentota bacterium
GCCCCAGGGGGTTATCTTGTTCGTTGACGAAATTCACGGCGGCGCGGCCGAACTTGCCGTCCGCTCCCGGATAATGGATGTTCCAGGCGAACTGTTGGGCCACGATGCGCACCTCGAGAGGATTCTCTTCCTGTTTCGGCGCGGCGTTTACGTGGGCCATCCAGAAGGGGATGGAAAGGCCGACCAGGAGGACGGCCTCGATCACGGCCACGACCGCCTCGAGATAGGAGGAGGTGTGGCTGGTCACGCCGACATAGTCTGCCTTTGGGCTCCGCGATTTTCGGTACTTCATCAGGGCGATGACGTAGAAGGCGCCCCAGCCCAGGAGGAGCACGAACATCATCAAGTGAACGTAAATAATGAGGTCGTCCACCTTTTGGCCGTGAGCGGAAGCGAGCACCGGTAAACCAAACCAACGGCTCATGAACACACTCCTTGTGTAGTGACCGGCATTTCCACCGGCGTTTCCGGACGCGCTGACTCCGCGGGCGCGTAGCGCCGTGCTCGCCTGACCAGGAAAATCATGAGCGACGCGACACCAGTCAGAACCGTTCCCACGATGCCGAGCAGCGTGAAAACGGCGAGGTTAAGGCTTTGGGTCTGACTGGATTCGGGGTCGCCGAAGCATACGGCGCACGCCAGGACCGACTGGGGCGAAAGGACGGCTGCGGTCAGCACCAACGCGACACCCACCGTGAGGGTCCGCAACCGGCTCATAGGTTGCTCCAATCCTTGAATTTCTCGTAAAACTTCTTGCCGTAGACAATGAGCACCAACGAGGCTACGAGCGAAAAGACGCCCAAGGCCAAGTCCGTGCCGGACCGCTCCAGAAAGAACGCGCGCAGGCACCACACTCCGAATCCGGCAAGGACGATGGTCGAGATACTGACAAAGACGATGTGGAAAATCTTGAGGGACATTTAGGGACTCCAGGGACCCGTCCCGGTGCCGACCAGTCCGTCGTGGAGGTTCAAGACCGGCAACACGAGCAGCGCCAGCAGAAAAATGGCGGTGATCGCCAGCACGATGTACACGAGCCGCTTCTCGCCTACCAAGTGCATGAAGTAGCCGGCCACCAGTGATCCCTTGACCGTAGCGATCAGGAGCGCCACGCTGACGGCCAGCGCCAGTCCGAAATTCATGGAGCGCGCGGTCACGGTCAGGGCGGTCAATACCAAGAGCGCCAGGAAGACGGCGACATACACCCATACGTGTTTCCTGACAGCCTCGGCGTGATGGTGCGCATCCACTTGATCCGACTCCTCGCTTGATGTCTGATTAATTTGTTTTAACGGTTGTGTCGCCATCGTTCATTCCCCGGAAATGTTCCGTTGCTGGTTGCGTCAAAGGAGATAAAGTACCGGGAACAGGAAAATCCATACCAAATCCACAAAGTGCCAGTAGAGACCGGAAATTTCGAGGCGGTTCGTGAGGCGGAGGGGTTCGGTGCGCCACATCTTCGCGCCGGGTCCCAGGAAATACGTGTTGACGACCATGCCCGCGAGGACGTGAATCCCGTGCAGGCCCGTCATCGTGAAGTAAATCGCGAGGAAGGTGTTCGTGCTGGGATAATGCTGGTGATGAAACTTGGCGCTGTATTCGAAGTACTTCACGACCAAGAAGATCAAGCCGCAGAGGACGGTCAGCGCCAGATACATGCGGTAACGTCCGAACTGGTTCATCTTGAGCGAGGCCCAGGACATTACCATGGTTACGCTCGACGCGATCAGTACGGCGGTATTGAAGGTGGCGAGGGAGATGTTCAACTCGGCCGCCTCGTGCCAAGCATGCCAGTCGGACGCGCCGTTCCGGAGGAACACGTAGGCGGAGAACAGTCCGCCGAAGAGCATCACTTCCGAGGCCAGGAACAGCCAGATGCCGAACTTGCCATTGTACAGCCCAGTGTCGGGCCGCGCTTCGGTGGTGTAAGGAATTTCCATTTATTCACGTACCTCTGCGGTTAGTGGGAAATCGCAATCACGGTTGAAACTGGGGAGTGAAGTCCTTCGGCGCTCCCGGGACGCTGTACTCGTAAGAGCTACGGTAGACCTGGGGTATTGTTTCGAAGTTGCCGTGCGGAATCGGCGGGGACGGCGCGGCCCACTCGAGCGTCGTGGCCTCCCAGGGATTCTCGTTGACCCGCTTGCCGAACTTCAGGCTCCACAATAGATTGATGATGAACGGGAGTTGGACCAGCGCGAGCGCGAACGCCGAGTGCGACATCACCTTATTCAGAATGAGCACATCCTGCGCGTGGGCGTATTGGAGGCCGCCGTCATAGAGCCGGCGATTCACGCCCGCCAAGCCCTGGATCAACATCGGAAAGAAAACAAAATTCATGAACAGGAGCGAGGGCCAGAAATGCAGGTGGCCCAGGAATTCGCTCATTTTCCGGCCGGTGATTTTCGGGAACCAGTAATAAATCCCGGCGAATAGGGCAAAGATGGTGCCGGGCGCCACCACATAATGGAAATGTCCAATGACGTAATAGGTATCGTGCAAATGGACGTCGGCGGCGCTCAGTCCGAGCGGTAGACCGGTCAATCCACCAATGCCGAACATGGGCAGAAACGCCAGCGCGAACAGCATCGGCGTGTTAAAGCGGATCGCGCCGCCCCACAGCGAGATGACCAGCGAGGTGAGGATGACGATCGAAGGAATCGAGATAATCATCGTCGTGGCCTGGAAGAACGCGCTGATGGCGGTGCCCATCCCGGTCAAGTACATGTGATGCGCCCAGACGATGAACGACATGAAGGTGATGAAGAGTATGGAATATACGATGGAACGATAGCCCCACAGCGGCTTGCGGGTGTTGTTCGCGACGATCTCGGCCACGATTCCCATTGCGGGCAGGATCAAAACGTATACTTCGGGATGACCTAAAAACCAGAAGAGGTGCTGCCACAAGAGCACGCTGCCGCCGCCGGTGGCCTGGACCGGTTGACCGCTGACGACCAAACCTTGCGGCATGAAGAAACTGGTCCCGGCGACGCGGTCCATCAGTTGCAGAACGCCGGCGGCCTCGAGGGGCGGGAACGCCAGCAGCAGCAGAAAAGCGGTGGCGAGTTCGGCCCATACGAAGACCGGCATGCGCATGAAGGTCATGCCTTTGGCGCGGAGTTGCAGGACGGTGGCGATGAAATTGACGGCGCCGAGCAAGGAGGAAGTGATCAGCGCGACCATACCGAGAATCCAGGCGGTCTGCCCCACGGTGGCGATATTCGCGAGCGGCGGGTATGAGGTCCAGCCCGAATTCGCGGCGCCGCCGGGCAGGAAGAAGCTGCCCAACATGATGACGCCGCCGACAAAGTAGAACCAGTAGCTGGCCATGTTAATACGGGGGAAGGCCATGTCGGGCGCGCCGATTTGCAGTGGAATGATGTAATTGCCGAACGCGGCGAACGCCACCGGAACCACCGCCAGAAACACCATGATGGTTCCGTGCATGGCGCCCAGGCTGTTATAGAATTCCGGAACCATGATCCCGCCCGGCAGGCTCGGATTGTCCGGCCGGAAGAGCCGGCCGAGCAAAGGCAAGGCCTGTTCGGGATAGGCCAATTGCCAGCGCATCAAGAGCACCAGCCCGAAGCCGAAGAGCATGAAGAAGAGCCCCGTCAGACCGTATTGAATCCCGATGACCTTGTGGTCGGTGGCGAAGATGTACTTGCGCCAAAAACCTAGCTCATGGTGCGCGTGATGCGCAGTAGAAACCCCTTCAGTCATGCCGTGTCATTTTCCCTAAATGGCCCCAACAGCCAACTTTGTTCCTACCAAAAATCGTCACTGAATTATCTGAGCGATGGTCAGCAACCGGCGGCCGCACCCAAACGCGGCAGCCAGTGAACATTGCTCCTGCGTACTCGACGTACCGGTCATTACTTAGCCGGCGCTGCGGCGGCGGCGGCCGGGGCTGCGAATTTGAAATCTTGCGTCTTGGTTTCGTCCGCCGCCACGGTCACTTTCACAGTCTGCGGGCCCAGCCGTTCATGCCAAGCTTCGATTTCGTACTCGCCCGCGTCCAAACCCTCGATCTTGAACTTCCCGTCCGGCCCGGTAACCGCGAAGAACGGGTGCGACAACACGGCGCAGTACGCGTTCATCCATGGGTGCACGTCGCATTTGAACGGGAAGACGGCTTCTTCCTTTTCGAAGACTTTCGTCATTTCGGTTTTGAATTTCGGCATCGCCATGTTGAACTCGGTATTGACCTTGGGTAACGCGTGGATGTTATGGAGCGTGCCATCGGGATTGAGGATTTTGATGGGCTGGCCGACGCGGACGCCGAAGACGTGCGGTTTGTACATGCAGCCCTCCTGGGTCAACGTCACCTCGCCTTCGGGAGCCGGATAGTCCTTTTTCGGTACGCCACTCTTAATCTGGACGAACACGTTCCCCATGGTATTGCCGGGACCCAGGACGAGCGTTTCCGCCTTGGCCGGTTCGGTATGCTTCGCCGCGCAGATGGGGTCGGCGTTCATGTCCAGGGTTTTCATGGTGGGCGGCGTGCCTTCAAACGCGACCGTCCCGGTGATGGACGCCGCGAATCCGGGGGTAGCGCACCATACTGCCATCACGGCCATGGCGACTACGAACCGATAGCTCTTTTGCGATTTCATAATCGGTTACTCCTTTTTTCTGCTTTGAACAACTTTCCCTAGACCACCTAACGGGTTGGAACTTACCGGCTCAACCCCTGCCTGCTGAAATCGAGGACTCCGCCGAATAGAGAGCCTCGTTCAGAAAGCCCACACGTATATCAGAGGAAGTACGAACTATCAAGCCCAAACTATCCATCAAGTGGCTATAACAATGGACAAATGCGGTTTCATTTCATTCACTTCACCCAATTCTAATCGCCGCCCGGCGAGAGGGCCGAGGACGGGTATGCGCGTCGTTCACTCGACGGAGGCCGATGGCGGCTTCTTTTCGAATTGCTCGGCGGTAAAATGATGGAAATCCCGCAGCTTTTCCGGAATACGAAATCCTCGAAATTCATTACGACAACGATAACAGACCCCCATGTTGGGGGTGCGGCGTCGCATCAGCAGGTCCAGACCCCACAACAACGGGAGGCTGAGTCCGTAGGTCCACGGCACCAGGATTATTCCCACGAGCAGAATCAAGCAACCCAAGGTCTGATTGAAGTCCTTCTGAACATAGAATTTGGGGCAGTCGCAGAAAATGCACTTGGTGAAGATTCCGGTATCGTCTGGGATGGTCCATTCTTTTCCGCAATTGGGGCACGCGCATCGGTCGCCAGGGATGGCGGCCGCTGAGAAGTGTCGGCCGCACGCGTCGCAGTCAGCGGTAACAGAAGGCATCAGAGCACCACGTTCAATTGCAGGTTGCAGAACCGGTACGCGAGTTCGCCGATAATGATCGAGCATAGAATGACGTACAGGAGGCCCGTCGCCGAGGTATTGGAGCGCACGTCCAGCGTCTTCTTGACGAAGAAGAGCAGCACGCAGGGCAGTAGCGCTCCGAATAATACCGCGATCCCAAGGAATACACCGTCGGCATGCATCAGCAGTTGGGTTAACGGGATCGGGTCACCATCGTAGAGCGCTTTTGCCGTAGCGAACTGATAGGTACTCGCGGCAAGACGAAGGGCGACCAGAATCCAAAGCGCGTAGGCCGCTCGCATCAGATAGCGCATCGGCATCCCCCAGACGTTGAGATACCAATGGCCGAGCACGGTGGCGAAAACCGATCCGGCCAGGACGAGGCCTCCCAGGGTACCCGCCCAGAGACTGTCCCAGCCGGAGCTTCCCAGGTCGGCGATAGCGCGTGTCAGAGCGAGTAATCCCAGCAGGACTACGGCCAGCAGCAGCCATTCGTTGGGTTTCTCACGATGCCAATACGCCGCCGTGGCGGCCAGCAGCACGAAAATCCACACGAGAGCGGCCCCGCGCGTAGCTGGTCCGGTTTCGAGCCGCCACAGCGCGCCCGCGCCGAACGACCCCACCACACACACCAAACCCAGATTGACTCGGTAAAACCCCCCTTTCACCGTGTAATCCCGCAGCACCCAGAAAAACAGCGGATAGAACACGCCGAACGACAGCAATGTCAAAGCTATAATCTTGAGCAACATCCCATGAATAACGCCGACCAGCCCATGCCTTATGCCTGAAGGAGGCTGGAGACCGAAGGCTGAAGACAGGAGGGTGAAGGATCAAGGGTGAAAGCTGAAGGGTGACACCACGAGACACCAATTTGCGCCCCCTCACCGCGATTTATCGTTCGTGGCCAGACCCTCATCCGAGAATCACCTGGTTTTCGTTCCAGGGAAAAGCAGGCGTTCGTTGGCAAATCTGGTGGGAACTTGCGCTAGTTCCGAGTGGACTATACACTTTCTTCTGGAAGGAGGAGGTGGTCGCCGTGGACGATGCGCAGATTCGAGAGGCATTTCATCGCTCAAAACTGCGGAAGTATCATCACGCCGCGAATACACTCGTCGTGAATGAATTGGGACTAAAGCACGGCAGATACCGGGCCGATATTGCCGTTATCAATGGACACTTTATAGGCTTTGAAATCAAGAGTGACGAGGACTCCCTAGGCAGGCTCACGGAACAGGTTCAGGCCTATAGCGATGTTTTTGATCGAGTGACAGTGGTCGTTGGGATAAAACACGCAGACGTAGTGAGTTCAAAAGTGCCGGATTGGTGGGGAGTTACTCTAGCACGAAAGGGCCCCCGGGGAGGTATTTTCTTCGAGTCAATTCGCACCGGATGCTTCAACAAGAATGTGGACGCATTTTCGCTGGCGCAGCTACTATGGAAGAATGAGGCCAGCGGTATCCTCGTCGAACTTGATGTGCCACGAAGGATATTGAGGCAAGAGCGATCAATACTTTATGAACTTCTCGCCGAATCCCTGTCACGCGTCGAGTTGCGACGGAAGGTCCGGGACTGCCTTACACGGCGAGGAAATTGGCGATGTCGTGAGTTACCTTCTCCAAGTGATGGCTTGTCCCAACTTGCCGCCATGTAGATAGATTTCCGGTTTTCCCTCTCCCAGCCGCACAATCTTCGATGTACCGGTCGCCTGATGAGAATCGCGCTCCCAGAAAATGCCCCGATTCCAATACGACCTGACAATGGTTGCGATACTGTTCGAACTTATGTTCTCGTACATTCCTTCCCTTAACGAAAAGCCATGCATCGTCGATCGTATACCGGATTGTTGCTGACGGCTTTAGCAAGCGCATGTCCATGGGCAGAATATCAGGGTAATTGATAGCATAGTCGCCAAAGGTTGGTAGTCTGTGTCGCAAATTCACCAACAGTTCGACAACTCGCTTATAAAGTATCCACTCCCATCGTCGAACGATTGTTGACCCTATTTCTATCTCCGCCATCGAAGGAGGGAAGGATGTTCCCATCAGCGTGAGAGTACGCCATTGCGATAAGTAAGGGAATCTTGCTACAAGTTCTGTGATCAATTTGGCAAAACCCGCGACCGGCTCGAAGTTCGGTGCCCCGAGGTCGATCACTAAATCACACTCTTCGCGATCAAGATCGGAATTCCTTAGGAGCACATCTACGGAAATCTTGATATCCGGTCGAGCGGCGTCTTCGATACTCAACCGTAAGCACATCCCTCGTCCGTCCTTTGATGCAGCACTTCGGACAGCCCGCTGGTAGTGCTGGTCGCGGTCGAGCCCCGTCACGGGTGTAGCTGCACAATTCTGAGAGGCTAACCCATCAAAGACGAATGCCACGGGGTGTCCACGATCGGTCATTCGTTCCGTTGGGTCAATCAGTCTCAAGTCCACAAAACAATGTCGCCCATCCCATTTGGGTCTCACCCGTTTCACGAAGAGTTCCAGGTGGGCGTCCACAGACCTGGACTGTTCGCCGTGTTCGAAATCAAACCCGATTTCCGGAACCTCGATTAGTGGTGTAATGAAGTCTTTCGTGGAACCTGATAACCCACGTATTGCCTGATACTCGCCCAGTTTCCAGCGTAGACATGGGACATAGTGGCGATGGTCAAATCTCATTGGCTCCACTCCCGTCTTCACGACCCGAATTTCACTTCCGGGAAGTGCTTTCGTACCTCACCTTGGCCAATCAGGTTGTTAAGAATCACGTAATTGTTGGCTTCGTTCCGTATGCGGCCCGCGATTATGGCCGGGCTGACTTTCATTTTCTCAGCGAGCGAGTTCACAGATTGCTCACTGCGAACGTATCTCGCCAACGCTGTCTCCCAGTCTTCGTCGGGAATCAACGCTCGAGTAGCCAACTCATCGGCCTCACGCTCAAGTTTGTCAGGTTCGGACTCCAGGTCGTCGAAGATGTGCTCCAGCCGACCTCGGCTAAGATGCTTAGCGACGTGGATCAACTCGTGGAGAAGCACAAACCAGAAGTTGTCACGCCTGTCGTACCGGAGTGTGAGCGCGACAATAGCTTTCCCTTGATGTAGAAGGGCGGCTCCGTCCAAATGGGTGTGAGTCAGGTGAGGTTCTATGACGAGCGCGATGCCGGCCTCGTTAAGCCGCGACTTGGCGCGTATTGGCCCGTCAATATGACGGCTTTCGCGTACCAGGCGCTTTAGCCAGCTATCATCAAGCGAATCAGGTATGTACCTACCTTGGGGCGGCGACTTCTCGACAAGTTTCAGGACACGGCACTCCCAGGCCATGAGCGCGTATCGGTCAATCTCAGACCCGGAGCGGACTTTCGTGCGATGTAGTGCTACAGCAGGCCGTTTGAGAACACTTGTGACGAACGCCTCGGCCAAGAAAGCCGCGTCCTTTTTTGCTGCCGCCAGAGAACCAGAGAATCCTTCAAACCAGTTTCGGCGATACATTTCTTCCACCGGAAAGAGACTCCAATCGATGGCTTTCAACTCATCTTGAGTCGCCGTGGTTTCTTTCTGCCCAAGTTCTGCGACCTCATTGATGTTCAGTTGTAAAACGTTCGCGACCTCGCTCAGCCGTCTAAGGCTCGCAGAAGCGTAGTTTTCGGATTCGTAGCGTTGAATTTGCTGCTCTCTAAGGCCGAGCATGTCCGCAAGTTGACGCTGCGAGAGCCCCCGGGCAATCCGTGCCCGGACGAGAATACCGGGGAGCGCTTCGAGGTTATGGGCCTTCAGTATGGTCACTGTTCCCGACTTCAAAGTCTCATACTCTCGAAGTTCTGCAGACAGAACTTCCACCTCACTCCGCAGTGCTTCCAGTTCAGCTTTGGCGAGTACCGTTGACCCTGTCCGCCTGGCTACGGCCTCGACGTCGAAGGTTTGTACGGCCTCCTTCATCTTGGACAGTTGAGCTTTGGTTATACGATATTGACGCTCGTTCGTTATCATGACTCGTTCTTCCTGTTCTCCATCAAGATAGTTGGATTCGGATGATTCCTTTTGGCTGTCCACTGTTCTTGTCGGTTTGAAAAAACTGCAAGAACACGCGCGACCCGTCGGCTCTAGCACTTGACGGGAAGAACTCCCCGCGGTACTTTGCCTTCTGCCGCGCTCTCATTTGACTGAAATCGAGCAGAACCGGGTCCAGTTTCCGTGAATCAACTCCTGTAGGATCCCAGCATGCGTCGAAGTCCCCTGGAATAGGCTTGTCAGAGATAAAGCTTCCATTGATAAAAACAGCTCTGCAGCCAGCTTTCCTGAGACACTCAAGCCCCTTCTTGAAATGTTCGAAAAGCTGCTTTCGCTTGCCGTTGAACGCGAAGTGTTGCTCAATTTCCTGCAAAGTCGCATCGTGTATTCCTGGCGGCAGTACCTTCCAAACGCCATTAACATCCACGAGCTTCGGTATCATGACACAACAATAATGTTTTGTTGAAGTTAAGTCAAGCGAAGCTGCGCCAGCGCTTGGCCCAGGACGGCCGTGTCTGGTTGCCGCAAGGGTGAGTTGGCAAAGATACCAGAGACTTGTTGCTGTTCGCACCTTCGCCGAAGAGGCTCCCGAAAGGAAACAAACTCTGTCGCGCGCCAGCGACTCGTTGGCAGAGTCAAGCGCTATTGCCCATGGGGCCTCGCGTCTGGATGCCTTCCTACCGTATCTGGCTACTTCGCTTGACGCGTTAGGTACTTGCTTCCGCGCGGCGGAGCGCCCACACGACGCGCGCGAAGCGTTCGCCGAGGGTATCTGGACGCTGCAGCCGGCTTTCCTGGCTCTGCCATCGGCCTTTGGTGCACTGATGGGTGGATCGCTGACGGATTTTCTCACGGTCTCGAAAGACCTCGATGAACCGCCGGACATCGCGATTCTGGCCTCGATTCTCGCCAAGTTCGAGGAAATGAAGAGCAACGAGCCAGATACAGATTCGGGTTAAAACCGTCGTGCGCAGCAAGGCTCGAACCGGCAAACGTAAGGTAGGAGACAGGAGACAGGAGTCAGGAGTCAGAAAGGGTGAGGCCAAAGTAACGCGGAATCATGCCCTCAGGGGCACACTTCAAACGAGGGTTCATTCGGAAGGTGGCGCGCTAGGAGCCGGGGGCGCTGCCGGTTCTGCAGGGGGCGATGGCGGTGTCTCACCGCTGGGGGCGGCCGGTGGTGGCGCGGCGGGCTCCGGAGCGGGAGCCGGTTCCGGTGCGGCGGTTGGTTCGGTCGCGGGTGGAGCCGTTGGAGGTGCAGCGGCGGCAGCGGCGGGCTGGGGCGCGGCGGGTTCTCCGAAGGTCATGATGTAGTTGCGGAGGGCGACGATTTGTTTGTTTTCGTCGCCGCCGAGGATGTCGTCCGGTCCGGACTGGTCGAAGTATTGCGGGTCGAAGTAGGTCGGCATTTTGGTGCCGGGCAGCAGCGGTTGCGGGTTCTTGAGCCATTCGTCCATCCACTTGGGCTTGAGCCGGCGCTGCGCCAGTGCGAAGTTCGGCGCCCAGCGGTCCGCGGTGCCCTGCGGCATTTTGTCGCCTTGAATATGGCAGTTCCCGCAGTCGAGGTACTCTGCCGAGAACAGTTTCTGTCCCGCTTCGTAAAGCTCGCCGCTGTGCTGGACCGGCTCCGACGCCACGAACGGGAAGACTTCTTTGTCGAGCGCGTTGAAGTACTTTATGAACCCGTTCAACTTCTCCTCGCCGACGTGGAAGCTTGGCATCCGCACCTTCAGCCAAGGACGGATGCTCTCCGGGTCTTGCAGAAATGAGAACAGCCACGCGGTCTGCACCTTCTTGCCTTCGCCGATGAGATTGGGCGGACTGAAGCTGGCCGTGACGGCGTTGGCCTCGTCTTCCGGTCGTTCCTGGTAGGTCATCAGCCAATCTTTAATAGTAGGCATGATGGCCGCGCCGTCATTCTCGATGAGGTGGCAGCCCTGGCAATTGTACTCTCGGACCAACGCCTGCCCGGCGTTCAGGAATTGCCGCTCGGCGGTCTGGGCGGTCTTGAGCAGGTTACGCGGGTCTTCCTTCACGAAGCCCAAGAGGGCCATCACGACCGCTTCGGTCTCCGGTTCCGTGAACTCATAGTTCGGCATAATGAGTTTTTCGTCAGCGGTGCGGACGCGGTCTTGGTCGAAGACCCGCGGGTCCGCCATCTTCGCAGTGAACCAGGCCTCACGCGTGTGTTCGATGTCCACGAAGCCGAAATCAAGTTTATTGACCGGTTTACTTCCTTCCTCGGTCAATTCGGTCCCGATGGGGAGGTCTTTCTCGAAGCCGGGGATATTGTGACATCCGAAGCAACCGTAGCGCCGGATGAGATGTTCGCCGGCATACATCAGCTTCGCATCCTGGTCCATGCCTTTAAGTTTCTCACGGGCCGCGGCGTCGGACTGCGTCTTCTTCAAGTAGGCCAATGCGACCTCGTCGAGCTTGCCGTTTTCGGCGTCCAGCGCGGGCAGGGGCTGCACAAACTCGTCCCGCTTATCCTGCACGAGATACGCCGCCACGTCCGCTGCTTCCTGGTCGGTCAACCGGAGATTCGGCATGCGCGCTTCCGGGTGGTAGCGCTGCGGGTCTTTCACCCAGTGGTACAACCATTCCGGGCTAGTTTTGGTGCCGAGTCCGGTGAGCGCCGGGCCATGTTCCCGCCGCAAGGACTGGAGTGTGGTCTCCTTGGCGCGTTCGTCGGAGGTCTGGTGGCAGCCCAAGCATCCCAAAGCGGCGACCAACTCCTGTCCCCGCTTCGGATCGCCGGGGACGGGGATGGGCGACAGGTCGAAGGCTTCGCTTTTCTTAAACAGATAGTGAGTGATCGCGTGGACTTCCTGGTCGGTGCGACGCTTGGACTCTTCATCGGCGTTGTTCGACAGGCCAAAGAAGCGCGGCATCCAGGTGTTGTGCCGGAATCCCTTGGGATTGTTGATCCAGTGGTACACCCACTCCGGTTTGGACTTCGCCGCGAGGCGGCGGAGGTCCGGTCCGGGACGCGTCCGACCTTTATATTTCTGGATGGTGTGACAGGCGTAACAGCCGGCCCGCTCGATCAGGTTCAAGCCCAGGTTGAGCTTGTCGGCCCCCGGGATGATGGTCTGGTCGGAATGACAGGTGAAGCAGCCGGCCTGAGCGAACTTGGCGGGAAACATGGGCGATTCCCAATGATGCCATTCGTGCCAATGGTGCTTCTCTTTCCACTCCTTGGCCTGTTCATCGTTGGAAGGCGAGTGTACGGCGGAAGCGAAACCGGTGCCGCGTCCGCGTCCGGCGTGGCAACTGGTGCAGCCGAAGTCCTCCATGGGATGCGCGGAATTGCTGGCCAGGAACAAGTCGAGCCGGGGATGAGTGCGGTACGGCTGCTCCTCGTTCTCATATCCCACCTTCGTAATCCCCTGGTGGCAGGTGGTACAGCGGTCCACCTTAGGAACGCGGGCAAACGTGAGGTCTTCCGTCATCCCTTTGACGACGACTTGGTCAATCTTATAGTAGGGCGAGGACGCGTCTAGCAGCGGGAAATCGCGGACTTTATTGGCGATCTTGTTGGCCAAGGTCATGGCTTCGGGGTCCACGGTGCGGAGCTTGCGATCCAACACCGTCAGTTGGCGGGTCAGATTATTCTGCTCTTTTTCGAGCGCCTTCAGGTCGGCGGCCACGGCGTCCAGCTTTGCCTGCTCGGCCCGATACTCGGAGTCAGTCCGCTCGGCTTCGGACCGCAGGCGGTCATATTCCGCCTGGGAGGCCGTCAACGCCGCGGCCCGCGCTTCCAAATCCGAGTGGCCGTGAGCTTTGGCCTCCTCGTAGCTGTACTTGGCCGCGTCATAGTCGGCTTTGACGAACTGATAATCCTTATCGGCCCGGTTTCGGATGGCCAATTTCCGGGCGGCCGTTTTCTGAAGCGCTGAAATTTCGCTGGATGTCTGTTGCTGTTGCGCTTGCGCCTGGGTCAATTTTTCCTGCAGCGCCTTATACTCTTCGTTGCTCGACAGTTTAGCCTTCTCTTCATCCAGGAGCGTTCGGGTCTTTTGAACTTCGAGCGAGCGAAAAGCGCGCTGATACGGTTTCCATTCCCGGCGATAATCCTGCAGCATCATGCCGGCACAGGTCGCCAGAAGCGCAATGCTGCCGACGGCAAACCATTTGTTGAGCCGGCCTACCTCGTAATATCGCTGGTCTTTAGTATCCGCCATTTTTCCTCTAGTGGTCAGTGGTCAGTGATCGGTGGTCAGTTTCCGGTTTCCAGTTTCCCGTTCGTGGTTTCGGTTGCTCATGGCTCGTTGCTAGATATTAAAGAAATATTCGGGGATCGCGACGATGTATTTCAGGTTGAAAATCCATCGCAGATACATCTTAATCGGCACCCCGAGGAGCAC
The DNA here is from genome assembly GCA_016209895.1 of Candidatus Hydrogenedentota bacterium. Classification (GTDB taxonomy): domain Bacteria; phylum Hydrogenedentota; class Hydrogenedentia; order Hydrogenedentales; family SLHB01; genus JACQVH01. Next base: position 13,710 of record JACQVH010000179.1, read on the forward strand.
CAGCACCAATACGATAAAGACGCTATACCGGAGATTGCCCAGTTGCGCGTGCAGTTTGCGCAGCACCGTCTTGGCCAGCAGAGGCGGCAGCAACAGGAAATAGAACAGTATTATCAGGATGCCCCAGATTTCCCGTACCAGGACGCTCTCCGGCACCCCGGTCTTCAGCCAGATCATGAAGACGTATTCGGAAAGGTTGATGTTGTTCAGGGGCACCAGCTTGTGGATGTCCCACGCTTCAAACGGTCCGAACAGGTTCCAGTTGGGGCCGCGCAGGAACGTGCCGGTGATGATCAGGAAAATCCACAGCAGCAGCCAGCAGAAGAGAAACAGCGAGACCGCCATCTTGCGTTCGCGGAAACAGTAGTAACCTTGTCCGCGGGGATTGTTGTCGAGAAATGGGAAGCTCATCAAGCCCAGCACCATGATGGTCGGCAGCACGACCCCGGCGATCCACGGATCGAAATACACCAGCATTTCCTGCAGGCCGAGGAAGTACCACGGCGCCTTGGAAGGATTGGGCGAGAAGGTTGGGTTGGCGGGCTCTTCGAGGGGCGCTTTCAATCCGAGGCTCCACACGATGAGTAATACGGAGACCAATACCAGCGCGATGAGTTCGATATATACCAGGTCCGGCCAGACCAAGACCTTCTCGCGCGGGTCGGCGTGTTCGTTCGGCGGCTGGCCGGCGAGGATGCGGTGGTCGTTGTCGCGCGCCTGCTTCTGGGTAAACCAAAGGAAGAAGAGCGTCAGGTATACCAAGGCGACAATCGGTACGTTGTCCGGTTTGAGCACGATGGTCTGGAAATTAGCGTCGGTCATGCCGAAGGCGAAAAACGCGGTGACGACGAGGAACATGGCCACGCCGCCGCCCACGGTCCAAAGTCGGTCCAGTCTCAGCCGCAGGTTCCATTTGAGAAACCAGTCGTTCACCGGAAAGATGAAGAAGAATACGAGAATGGCCGCGCTAAAAAGGATCGGCGGATGCGAGATGTGGTTGATGAATTCCTTCAGTGCTTCCATGAGCCCGCTCAGATTCTCCTTGCCTTACCCTGCGACGCCGCTTACACCGCCCTTCGCTATTGACATCCGCCCGCCTACACGAGGACGACCCGCGCTCATGTCGGGCCGGAGATTCCCCCGTCTTTACGTACGCGCCAAAAGTGGACGGACATCAAGATCATGGCGATGGCCGGAATGCCGATGCAATGCAGTACGTAAAAGCGCAATAGAGTGGCTTCATTGACGAAGCGTCCGCCCAGCAGCGCGAACTTCGCGTCCGCGCCCGGATGCACGAAATTGATGTCGCCGATGGCCAGCAGGGCCGCGCCGGGTCCCTCGCGTCCTAGGAACGGGGTTGCGCCGCCCATGTTGGTGCCGACGGTGATGGCCCAGATGGCCAGTTGGTCCCAGGGGAGGAGATAGCCGGTAAAGCTGAGGAACATGGTGATCACCAGCAGCAGGACACCGATGGTCCAGTTGAATTCTCGGGGCGGCTTGTAGGAACCGGTCATGAACACCCGGAACATGTGCAGCCAGACGGTGATGACCATGGCGTGGGCGCTCCAGCGGTGGAGTTCGCGCATAATCCCGAGGGGGACCTGTTCACCCAGGTCCACGATGTCCATGTAGGCATTTTCCGGCGTAGGCCGGTAATAGAACATCAGCAGGACGCCGGTGAACGCCAATACCAGGAATAGGAAAAACGACAACCCGCCCATACACCAGGTGTAGCGTACTTTCACGGAGTGTTTCGGGATTGCGACCGGGTGCAGATGCAAGAAAAAATTGTTGAGGGCCGCCATCATCCGGTCGCGCCGGCTGCCGGAAATCCCGGACCGGAAAATGGCGCAGTACACCTGGCTATTGCGCACGCGATCTAACAGTTTATTAATCATTGGCGGGCCGCCCTTCTATTCCCTATCTCGCGCACCAAAGTCCTGGGTACAAGAGATGCTTCGACTTCGCTCAGCATGACAGGTGGGGAAGACATAGCCCTCCTGTCATTCTGAGCGCAGCGAAGAATCTCGCATACCAAAGTCCTGGGTACGCGAGATGCTTCGTCTTCGCTCAGCATGACAGGTGGGGCTGATGTTTGGGA
>JACQVH010000177.1 GCA_016209895.1 Candidatus Hydrogenedentota bacterium
ATGCGACCAGCGAGCGCGCGAAACGTATCGCCGCGCCCTCGACTTCGTCGTCTATTTCGACCACTTTATCCAGGTTTATGGCCTTCAGTGCGCCGCGCACGTTACGGTTGAGTCCGCACAAACGCAGCGTCCCGCCGCCGGCCGTTACCAAGGCATTGATGCGAAGCAGTTCGCCGGCCAATATATTGGAAACAATGTCCACCTGGCTGAAATTCAGAAGCAGGTGAATTCCGGGGCGCTCCTTCACGTAGTCCACGGTATCTTGGGCAAGTTCGAACACCGTCATTGGGTAGATGATGCTGTCGCACTGAACCGTACCCACGGTAATTCGCCCGAAGGAAACGAACGTAATGTGCGAGTGCGCGTTGTTCACGAGGCACCTCCCGGGCCGTATTGTTGTGTCGGTATGAAGCAAACGGCGTTCCCGAAGTCGCCTGATAAATCTATCTGCACTGTAATCCACGGTTCCTCTTCTTAGTTTGTGATTGGCAATTCTTCGCCATGCTTAAGTATGCGCGCGTGAGATGAGCACGTTTCGTGCCAATGGCACGTGGGAGCCCTAAATCATCCTTTTCAATATGGTTACGTACCGGGCTTCCTTTGTGGAACGGAGTTGATCGGTCAATTCCCCTCGTCTCCGGTCGCCAGTTTCTGGCCGATGCGTTCCCGCAATCAATTCGCGAAAGGAATAGGTGACTGGGGCGATGCACCGAATGGGGAAGGGGAACATCGGGGTAGGGTAATCGTGCCCCAGTCACCATGTGAAGTAGCCCGTGCCGTAGATCAGCATCGCCCCGTAGTGTCCGGTCAGGGCGACCATGACGGCTCCGGCGAGAAGCAGACCGCGATAGGCGGCGCGCCGCCGTGTGGACGGGTCCGGGGCGCGCCGCGAATACTCGACGAGAACGCTCGTTGCGACAGCAATTGCGGCCGTAGCGGTACCTAACCAACGATGAATGGTCAGGACGCTGGCCAAGACGCCGGTATATCCTGCCGAAGCCGCCGCCATCCATCCGAGGGACGCCGCGACAACTGCGGTGGCCGCCCCGACCAACGTGAGCAGCCGCGCGCCGTCGGAATAGCTGTTCTTACCGGAGAACAAGTACATCAACTCGGCCAAAGCCGCCGCAATCAGCAAACAAATTGGAAAGTGAACGGCCAGCGGGTGAAACTTGCCCAGGAAACCCGTAAAACGCGCAATGCCGGTGGATTCCTTGTGGTGCGCCGAATGGTCATGCCCTTGTTCGTGTTCGGCGCCATGTCCGGTGGCCGCATTCGGGCCGGCGTCATGGGCTGCCGCGTCGTGGGACGCTTCTCCCTCATGCTGATGGGTCGCGTCGGCGCGTGCCGACGAGGCGAACTGCGGGAGGTTGTGAACGTAGTCGTCAGGCGCCATGAGAAACGTCGTGATGCAATGTTTGCAACAAAAATAGACGGTATGCCCGTTGTACATCACGTACACTTCCGGGTCTACCGTTTCGGTCTTCGTGACCGGGCAATATTCGTTGAACTCCGTCGTCGCATTTTCCGATAGCGCGGCGAAAAGGACTCCAATCGAGGCTAAGAAACTCACCATTCACTTTGCTCCACGTTCCTTCATCGGCCACGGATTGACGCTCCGATGTCGTGCCCTTTCTTCGTCAACAACTTCTGCGAACTTCGCCTTACCCCGGCGCAAAGACACTTTAGTCCTCCAAGTCAATAAAGAATCGGGGGTGGCGCCTCCATCGCCACCCCCACGGGGACGTTGGGGTCCCCTCTTACAGCGGGAGGGTAACGCGTAGAAGTAAGCTGCGGGCTTGGGACAGCCATATTCGATTTTCCTAGTGTGAGTGCGGAGACGTTTCTTTCGGAGAAGACTTCGGAGCCGACGTTTCTGGAACTTGGCTCGAGCGATCTTGCGCTGGCGTAGTGCTCTTCGATGGCTTTTGTGAATCCTCTTTCTTGGACGTCGTTTCGCCCGAGGTGTCATTCTGTTTCGTCTTCGTAGTCGCCGCTGGACTCGGCTTCGAACAACACGAGCCGGCATTCTTGCTTTCACCGGCGCTAGTCGAATGTCCTGCGGATTGTCCGCAGCCACCCCCCGCCGACGTCGCCGAGGAGGTCGCGGGAGAACCGTGGCTATGGCCGGTCAGGTCTTGGTCGGCGGCATGGGCCGGAAGAAAGAAGAAAAGTCCAATCATGAGAACACTGCCCGCAATTAGAGTAAGAATCATCCTTGGTCTCGTTGACATTGTTTATCTCCGCTTCGTTTTGATTTCCACGTACTAAATTGTTTTGTCTGTTTTATTCGGAGCAAGTCCTGTGCCGGAAAACGTCCGAAGAGTTAAGGGGCGATTACGCAACAAGTTAGTCGGAGCAGGCCGAGTCGCGAGCGTAGAGCGTCTCCAGAGGCTGGCGGGCGCGCTCGCCAGATTCTGGCGAGAGCCGCGGGAAGGCGTGACCCGCCTAGGGCGGGGAGAGGCGATAGTCGGCAATTTTCTTGCGGAGGGTGGTAGGAGAGATTTCGAGGAGGTTCGCAGTGTGGGTGATGTTCCAACCGGTGGCGTAGAGCGCGGACTCGACGTGTTCTCTTTCAGCCTCGCGGAGTGTCTTGATTCGTTCCGCGCGCGATGCCGCCTGCGGTCCGCGGTCCATCGCGGCGCCGATGGCCTCCAGAGTAATCGTGTCGCCGCGGGCGAAAAGCACGGCTCGGGTGAGGACGTTCTCGAATTCGCGGACGTTGCCGGGCCAATCGTGGGTCTGCAGCGCATGCAGCGCCTGTTCCTCGATCCCGGTCAGTTCCTTTTGCAACTCGCGCATGATTCGACCCAGAAGATGGTTGGCGAGCAATGGAATATCGTTGCGCCGTTCTCGCAGCGGCGGCACGTGAATGGTGGAGACCGCCAAGCGATAGTACAGGTCTTCGCGGAAGGTACCGTCGGCGACCATCGCCTTCAAATTGCGGTGCGTGGCGCTGACCACTCGCGCGCGGAACGGGATGCGGTCCACGCCGCCCACCGGCTCAAATTCGCGGACCTGCAATACGCGCAACAGCTTGGCCTGCAAGTCCAGAGACATGTCTCCGATTTCGTCGAAGAATACGGCGCCGTCTTCCGCGAGTTTGAGACGGCCGGTCTTGTTCGCATCCGCGCCCGTGAACGCGCCACGGACGTGGCCGAAGAGTTCGCTTTCGAGAAGTGTGGGTACCACGGCGGAGCAGTTGATCGCGACGAACGGCTTGCC
>JACQVH010000176.1 GCA_016209895.1 Candidatus Hydrogenedentota bacterium
CTCCGGAAGAGCGGCGGGCTGATCGTGGAACAAGTCGTGCGGCCCACGGGTCTGGTGGACCCGGACGTGGAGATTCGACCGGCAAGCAGCCAAGTAGACAATCTCCTGGATGAAATTGGCGCGATCGTCGCCAGGAATGAACGCGTCCTGGTGACGACCCTTACCAAACGCATGGCCGAGGATCTCACCGAGTATCTGCGCGATCTGAAGATTCGCGTGCGCTATATGCATTCCGACGTGGAGACATTAGAGCGAATCGAGCTAGTGCGCTCCTTGCGCGCCGGCGAGTTCGATGTCTTGGTGGGGATCAATCTTCTCCGCGAAGGTCTGGACCTGCCGGAAGTATCACTCGTCGCGATCCTGGATGCCGATAAGGAAGGCTACCTCCGCTCCGAGACGAGCCTGATACAGACCTGCGGCCGCGCGGCGCGCAACGTGCGGGGACGAGTCATCATGTACGCCGACCGCGTCACCGGTTCGATGGAACGGGCCATCAACGAGATGAATCGCCGACGCAAAAAACAGTTCGCGTACAACAAGAAGCACAAGATCACGCCGCGCTCGATCGAGAAGGCCATTCCGGATCTCTTAAAGAGCATCCACGAGCGCGACTATGTCACGGTGCCGATTGCCGCCGAAGAGCCGGAGCTCTACCGGGTCAATTTCGATTTCGCGAAGGCGATCCGCGAATTGCGCAAGCATATGAAGGACGCGGCGAACAAAATGGAATTCGAGAAGGCCGCGCAATACCGCGACCGCATCCTCGCCCTCGAAAAGCGCCAAATCGAAGAGGGACTTTGAGCGCCTCTTACTCCCGCAAGAACACGTCACACGCCAACTGCGCAGTCTTGAGCGCCTTCCGGAATGGTCCTTTGGCGGCTGCGCGCCGCAAGAGACGCAGCGCTTTCTCACGCGAACGATATCGAAGCCGCAGGAATTCGTCCGTCGTGACCCGAAGGTCGGCGCGTTCTTCCAGGGGTTTCCAAACGTCCTCCTCCGGATACCCCAGCAAGGCCAGTTCATTCCTGGTGAACTGGGCGATGAACTTTCTCGCGGCCTCTATTTTTCCTCGATCCGACGCCAGAGCTTGTGCCCAACTCGATTCCCCTTCCAATCGAAGACCCGAGCCCCGATCCCCGAAACCCGTTTCCGCCGGCGCGGGTAGTCCCAAGAACTTGATTATCGGCGCCACTTCTTGCTCCGGATTGGCAGCCAATGATTCCCACGGCACCAGCAGTGTCCGGAGTTGGGGATTTCCGACTAGACCCAGAACGGCCTTGAGATAATCCTTAGCCCGCGATTCGGCGTCAACGAACAGCGCCAGCGGATGGCGAACCAGGAGGATGTAGGACGCATCCGGCAAAATCCTGGCCGCAAAGAGAAGGACCCGCGGGTCTTCCAGGGAATCATCCAGTATCACCGTTTTACCCGAATTCCCGATGGCACGTTCGTACAGTGTGTCGCAGTAGGCACGGCACGCACGGATGTAGTCCTGTTCCTTGCCCGGTAGACGTTCGACAAACAGCCGCTGGCTTTCCGCGGCGAGGACGTGGTCGTAAGGCGCTTTGTAGACTTTGTCGTAATATCCGAGGTAAGCCAGCGGCGTCAGAATGTGCGGAGAGTCTGCCCAGGCAATTGCGGGATGCTCCGCGAGCACGCGACTCAGCGGCGACACCGGCATTCCTGGCGGATGGATCAACAACGTTAAACGATGATTCACCTAAAGCTTCCCGAAAAAATCCTGGCGGATTATATCGGGCCAATTGGGAGGAATAAACTGCGGCTGCCGCGTTCACCACATCACGGACCACAAAATAAAGCCGCCGCCTAATATTGCTGCTACCGCCCACGCGCGGTGAAAAGCCGACGAGCGATGCAACCACCAAGTCAAGAACGCGCTGAAGCGCGTCTCGCCAAGGACTGGAATCCCCGCGCCGGCAACTACGGTCACAACGGCCACGATTCGCAGAATGGTGGGCGTGTGCGAGTCGGGCGCCGCCAGCCATAGCACGATGCCAAACGCCACACGGACGAGTGAAGCGACCCACATGCCGGTCTTCGATTGCCACAAGGCCACGAAGGCGGGCAACCGGGATGGCGCTGCCAGGGCGAAAATGCCCATGCCCATTACAAAAACCATCACTAAAGCGACGATCCATGCCATCATCTAGGGTCACCCCTTTCTGGAGGTCGTTCCTCAGCTTGCGAACGCTTCCCCTTAGATCAAACAAAGGCGTGTTGGAAATGTATTTTCTTGCGCCCACGCGGTGGCGTGACGCCCATGATTCATGGCATCATACGCTGAATCACGGCCAATTCAAATTGCTGGGGAGACAATCATGAGAACTTTGAGCCTCGCAGGTATGGCAGTGTGGGCAGCATGGGCATGTTTCGCCGCCGATGATAAATGGATGTCGCTTCGTCCCGACAAAGAATTCAAGGGATGGCTGCCGATTTCGGGTCAGTGGCAGATTGACGGCGAGGAGCTTATTGGCAAGGCCACCGGCGGCGAAATGGCGTGGATATTGAGCACACAGACTTATGCCGACTTCGAATTAAAACTCGAGTTCATCACACCGGTTCCCTGCAACGGCGGGGTCCAGTTCCGGTCGCATTGGCTGCCGGTGTTGCCGATCCCGGAAGGCGTCAATCCCGCCGACGCTCCAAAACAAATCTACGGATATCAGGCGGATATAGACACGCGCGGGCCGGACACTACCAAGGATCGTACCGGCGCCATCGTGGACGAGAATGGCCGCTGGGGTCTGGCGACGCCCGCGGATGCTACTGTGCGGCGAGTCCGGCCTTCGGAATGGAATACGATGCGCGTCAAAGCCGTAGGTGACAAAATTGAAGTGTACGTCAACGGCGTGCCGGCATCCGAAGTGCAGGATGATCGGATGCTGCAAGGCGGTCTCGGGCTTCAGGTCAACTCGCGAGACTTTCCCGGGATCGCTGAGGTGCGGTATCGCAACATCCTCGTGCGTGATTTGGGCCGGGGCGGCAATTGGCGGACACTGTTCGATGGGAAAACGTTGAAAGGCTGGAAGGAATGGGGCACGGAATCGTGGAGCGTCGAGGACGGCGCGATCGTGGGCCGCAGCGGACCGAAAAAGTCGGAAGGTTATCTGGCCACGAACGAAACGTGGAAAGACTTTCGCGTCCGCGGACAATTCAAAATGATGGGCACAGGCAACTTCGGCTTGTTCTATCATTCGACCATTACACTACGCGAAGACGGCTACCCGGTCATTAGCGGTCTACAGGGCGAGGTGGCGCCGGAGTTTCCGGGTCCGACCGGCTGGGTGTACGAGAGCTACAAGCGCGGCTGGCTGGTAAAGCCCGACCCGGCCACGTTGCCGGCGTTGGCGTTGCGTCCGGGCGATTGGAACGAGATCGAGATTCGGTCCGCTGACAACCACATCACGACGTGGGTCAACGGGCTGCAAGTCCTCGACCACGTGGACGATGGCCAGCAACTGCACGAAGGTAGTTTTGCGCTGCAATTACACACCGGCGGCGTGGACGGGATTATGTGGAAAGAAATCTATGTGGAGAAGTGAGAAGGATGAATTCTGAACCGTGAACGGTGAAGTATGGAGTATGGAATATGAAGTGGGCGTCCGTTCAGTCGGGACATGGGTAACACTGGTCCGCTCGTAAGTCCACGACACAAGTTTCCTTCCAAGGCATAATCGCTCCTCCTCATGGAGACCACAATATGCCCGTTAGGCGTTATCTATGTCCTGAACCTTTCTGTAACCGATGTCTTGAACTTGTACCAGTGCCGAGTGCGGAGCGGTTGACTCAATCACGCGTGGCCAGCACGGTGGTCAACGTCACTGAAGGCGGGGAGGTGACGGTGGAGCTTCAGTTGCGGTGAGGGGAGTCACCACGGGGATCGCAGAGGGTACAGCGCGGCTTCGCCGCAACCAAAACCACCAATCGCGGAGACACAGAGGCACGGAGAGCTGGCGCAATCATATAATGTTTTGTGTTTAGAAATGGATGATTTAACCACAAGGAACGCAAAGAACGCAGAGAAAACAAGACGGTCTTGTTGGGACCCAGAATAGACCGCGGATTATGCGGATGGCGCGGATGAACAATCAACGGGACGAATTGGCTCCGTTGGCGCCGGCCGCGGCGGACTCAGCATGACCGGTAGGTGGCGCACAGCATGGCATGTTTAGCGGACGGGGAGGGCTTTGCGGTCGCGTTCGCGGAGTTCGGCGAGGAAGGTGCCGAAATGGTATTGGGGCGAGTAGCCGAGCACTTCCTTCGTTTTCTTCAGGTCAATGACCAGTGGCTTTTCGGGAAAGCGTATGTGGTACTTGTCAATCAGGTCGGAATAACCTGGCCAATATTTCTCAATGATTCCTTTGGGGTCGTCCTTGAACTGGGCGCAATCTTGTTCGGTAAATGGATGGTCCTTGCCAATCTCGAACCAGTCACATTCGATGGCGCCGTCCACGACGCGGTCCATGGCGCGGAGCGTGGCGCCGACGACGTCGCGTCGGTCCACGCCGCCGGCGAGCAGGCGTTCGCCGTAGCGGATGAAGTCGTTACCGAACGGGGTGAAGTCCCAGGGCCGGAGGATCGCGATGCGCAGGTGGTGGACGCGATGGTAGTAGCCGCAGAGATGTTCGCCGATGAATTTGCTGAATCCGTATTTGTCGCGTTCCCAACCGCTGATCGAGACGCTGGAAATCCAGACCATGCTCCGCACGTTGTGTTGGAGGGCGCTTTGGAAAATGTGGAACGTGCCGTCCACATTGAGTTGCCAGTATTCGACTTCGCTCTTGATGCTGCCGTGCAAGCCGTGCCAGGCCGGCGTGTGCACGATAAAGTCACAGCCGCGCGCCAGGGGCAGGGTTTGGTCCAACGAACGCAGGTCGGCGCGGCGGAATTCGTGGCGCGCGGACAGATCAAAGCAATCGGACAAGACCAATTCGTGTGTGCCTTCGAGCGCTTCGGCCAGCCCAGACCCGAGACTTCCGCCCGCACCGGTGATTAGTATTCGCATATACGTTCCTCCTTGGAGTGCGTAAAGATATCGCAGCGAGCAAAGTTTTCCAAATTTGGAGTGTCACGCTGCGCGTGACTCCCGCTTTGTCCGAGCGAGCTTGCTCGCGACCGGTGCGGCGCCACTTGGAAACAGGAGAAGGCTTGCGATGAAGGACGGGAAGCAAGCTTCCCTTATGAAAGCGGCAGCAAGCGCCCGCAGTCCAAAGGAAACGAACTTCGAACTGGGTCCGGTGGGATTGATGGAGGATCGTGTCACGGAGTAGGATTGTCTTGGAACAATCTAAGGAGCGGACGATGCAGATTCAGGAAGTGGTGAAACAACTTGAGGACGGTCTCAACGGGTTGCGGAAGTTTGCGCATGTCGAGGCGCCCGTGCTTTCGCGGGCGTACGCGCCCGGAAAATGGAACGGCTTCCAGATCATCGGCCACATCGCGGACTCCGATCTGGTGCTTTACTATCGCTTTCTTAAGGCCGTCTCCGAGGAGGGCGCTCCCATCGTGCCGTTCGACCAGGACCGGTGGGCGTCGGAGTTGAGCTACACGGAACGACCTCTGCCAGTGTCGTTAGCCACGATTGCCGCCGTGCGACTGGGCTTCATCCACCACGTCTCGACGCTGCCGGTGGCCATGCTGCAACGCAAAGCGTTTCATCCGGAACGCGGTGAACTCACCGCGCTGGCCATTGCCGAGCATGCCGGCGACCACGCGCTGCACCACCTCGAACAACTTGAGGCTATCCGAGAGGGGAAGACTTGGAGTCCGAAGAGGTAGCTGCGGTAGGAGACAGGAGACAGGAGACAGGAGACCCGAGAGTTGGGCGCTGGGGGTGTGAGATTCTTCGTCCCGCGCGGCGCGGGACTCAGAATGACAGTGGGTTTGGCTTTGAGGTGTGCGAGATTCTTCGTCCTGCCTGCCGTGCTTCCAATAGGAGATCGAGGTAGGATTTTTCGATTAGAGCGATGTCCTGAATCCCGAAGGCCCGCCGGAGGTATTGGACGTTCTCGATGCTTTCCTTTTCGGTAGTCCCATCCGATACGACACCCTCGAATTCGAGGTAGTCTCCAAGGCCCTGCACCTGATCGAGGTGAATACGCACGTTTCGCCAGAGAAACAGCGCGCGGACTTTTTGGACTACGAGGTGGACGCTCAAGGCTTCGTTCAGCAGCGTACGCATCGAAGGAGCGACCGCTTCAATCAAGTAATCACACGCTTTGGGCTCGGTCCGGTCGGGCCGCCGATAGAAGATCAACTGCGTCGCGCCGGGACGATTTTCTCGGAGTTTGAGGCGGCCGGTGGGAACGTGAAAGTAGGTATCAATCTGATGAATATTGCCTTGCGGTTGTGCGCGCAAGGTCGCGCACACTTTCAAAGCATGTTCACGGTCCCCCAGCCGCGCCTTGAGTTCGATATTTCTCATGAGCCTTGCGCTGCTCAGACCACTTGCTTCTTTACCGCCAGGGCCGCCTTGAAACCGTGGAAATTTTCCGCCAAGTCGCCGGGCCGAAATATGCTGGAGGTCCCCAGCACGAGAATGTCGGCGCCTAGGCTGCTCAACAAGGCGGCATTTTCGACGTCTATGTTGCCGTCCACCTCGATTCGCGTTCGAAGTTCGCGATAGGCCAGATTCGTCTTCAGGATGCGGACACGTTCGAACGCGCTCGGAAGAATCTTCTGTCCGGCGTATCCCGGGTCCACGGTCATCACCAGCACCCGGTCCGCGTAATCCAACAAGTAATCAAGCTTGGTCAGTGGCGTGCCCGGATTAATGGCGATACCGGGCGATGCGCTGAGGCTGCGAATCTGTGTCAAGGCGCGCTGGGCGTGAATACTGGATTCGACGTGGATGGTGACGTTTGCGCAGCCGGCCTCGACGAAGCGTTCGAGGTACCGTTCGGGCCGTGTAATCATCAGATGCGCGCAGCACGGCAGCCTACAGCAGTCGCGCGCGGCTTTGATGAAATCGAAACCAAACGTAATGTTCGGCACGAACGTGCCGTCCATGATGTCAAAGTGCAATTCGTCGCAGCCCGCGTTCTCGAGTGTTCTCAAGTCTTCTTCGAGCCGGGCCAGATTGGCACACATCACCGAGGCGGAAAAAGCCACTTTGGACACTGAATCACCTTTCTTCTTGATTTGGGCAGAATGACAGAAGCGGGCGAAGCTTATCAATGAGCCTGTAAAAACGCATCCACGGCCGACCGCGTCGGCATCGAAGGTTGCGCGCCCATGACGGTAGTCGCCAAAGCGCCGGCGGCATTCGCAAATCGCAAGGCGTGTGCACGGTCCATTTGCTTCCAGACCAGAGCCAGCGCGGCGGTAAACGCGTCGCCCGCCGCCGTGGTGTCAACCGCTTCGACTTTGAAGGCCGGCGAATGAATCGTGTCCTGTCCGGAGTAGAGTGCGCCGCGGGCGCCCAGTTTCAAAACGACTTCACGTGCGCCCAGTTCGTGCAACTTGCCGGCGGCACGCTTCGCGGCGTCCACCGAATCCACATCGACGCCGGTTATCGCCTCGGCCTCAGTCTCGTTCGGCGATACGACGTCCGCCTTTTGCAGAAGACTGTCCGGAACGCGTTGCGCCGGCCCGGCGTCGAGCATGGAGAGCACGCTCGACGATCGCGCCAGGTCGAGTGTGGCCTCGACGGTATCCAAGCGAATCTCCAATTGCAGCAAAACCGCGTCGAGGCCCGGAAAAAGCGGCTTCAATGCTTCCACGTCCGCAGGCGTAATCCCATGGTTCGCGGCAGGAGTCACAACGATGGTATTCTCACCGTTATCGGCCACGAGAATTACCGCCGTGCCCGTGGGTTGGGACGAGTGCTTCCTCAAATACGTTAGATGGAGGCCGGCATTCGCCAGATTCTCCGATAAGTATTCGCCGAAGACATCTTGCCCGACGCAACCGGCGAAATAGGTTTCCGCGCCCAGGCGCGCCGCCGCCACGGCCTGGTTCGCGCCCTTGCCGCCGGGAAACGTTTGAAAACCTGCGCCCATCAACGTCTCGCCCGGTTTCGGGCAGCGGGCCACGCGGGTCACCAAGTCAATGTTCGCCGCCCCAACGACGAGAATTTTCGACATGTTCTTCCCTTTGGAACGGCGATTCTCAGAGGTTCTTGTGCGTGCCGTCGCACATGGGTATTTTGTGGCTGTGCTTGCATTGGCACAAGGCGACGCGCTTTTTCTCTTCGATTTTGAATTCGATGGGCGTGAACTCGGTTTGTTTGTGCGAGCCGTCGCAAAACGGTTGGTTCTTGGAGTGACCGCAGCGGCACCACCAGTAGGTGCCCGGTTCCAACTCCAAAACCGCGGGTCGCTTCTCCGCGATCAGTGGCTCAGCCAAGATTGAATACCTCCGCGATTGCTGAATTCCTGAAATCGGACATCAAGCGCAAGCTTGCGTGGCGGCGTCCTTCGCGCCGCGCATACTATATCAAATTCGGCAAATGTTCTCAGTTCGGAGTTCGACCCGGTGGCGGCAGGGTCAAGGCGCGCAGAATCTGGGCGGTCGCCTGGGATTTGTTCAGGACGTAGAAATGCACGCCGGGGCATCCTTCTTCGGACAACTGCTCGACTTGCTTCGTGGCGTGGTAGACCCCGACGTCGAACTGGCCTTGGGGGTCATCGGCGTACGCTTCCAGACGTTTCAGCAAATTGCCGGGCAGCTTGGCGCCGCAGAGAGAAGTGATGCGCCGAATCTGCGCGAGGTTGGTGATGGGCAAAATGCCGGGAACGATTGCTAGATCAATGCCGGCCGCTGCGCATCGGTCCCGGAACCGGTAGAAATCGGCATTGTTGTAGAAAAGCTGCGTGATGACGACGTCCGCTCCCGCATCCACTTTACGCTTCAAATGTTCGAGGTCGGCATCCGGGCTCGAGGCCTCCTGATGCACTTCCGGATAACCGGCCACCGCGATGCCAAAGTGGTCAAACTCGCTTCGTATCAGAGCGACCAATTCGTTGGCATGAGATAGACCGTTGGAAACGGGTCGGAATTCGGTTTCGCCTTTGGGGGGATCGCCGCGCAATGCCACGACGAACTCGATGTCGCGCGCGCGCGCTTCGCGCAGATAGCTGCGCAAGTCGTCCCTGGTGGCGCCCACGCACGTGAGATGGGCGGCCGCGGGCAATCTAAAATCGCGCTTCACCCGCGCGACAATGTCCAGCGTCTTGTCGCGCGTGGACCCGCCCGCGCCGTACGTACAGGTGATAAACGAAGGGTTGAAACGTACCAACTCCGTCAAGTGACGGAATAGGTCTTCGACGCCCGCGTCGGTCCTGGGCGGATACAGTTCGTACGAAAGGCCGAAATGACCCGGGCGATAGAAGGCGGAGAGGCGGCGGCGGTTAGTCATCGTGAAGTCTGAAGTCTGAAGTCCGAAGTTTGAAAGAGTGAGTCATGACCGGCAAATCTGCCGCGAGATGGATTGTGGCGAGGAAATGGTACGTGGTGCCGGGCCATCGTGGATGGAGAATCTCGATAGCTTTGCGTCGGGATTCATTTGGCATTTGCAATTCCACATTGAAGAAACAGTCATTCTATGGGTCGGGCACCGGGCCTTCAAGCCTCCGGCGGGCGTCGGTATATGGGGGCAGCGTGGTGAGTCGGGGATCGTCCACATGACCGCCCACGGTGAAATGATACAGCGATTGAAACTGTCGGTTGCGCAGACCCAGCAATTCATGCATGGCCTCGTCGAAGAAGCAGCCGATGCCGGTGCTTCGGATACCGGCGGCCTCCGCCTCGAGATATAGGACCTGCCCGATCACGCCGGTTTCCCAGAATAGCCGCCGATAAAACCACGCGCCATGTTTTTCCAAGCGACTCTCGAATTCTGCCAGCATCCCCAAACTGAACGCCCCATCCGATGCGATTTCTTGCCCGCAACTAACTTGGCCGGCCACGTTTTGGAAATTGCCCGCCCGCAGAAGGTATAGCGGCAACTCGGAGGGACCGCCCGCGGGTCGTTCCCAACGGAAATCGGGCCGCATACATTCCTTCAACGAAGGGAAGGCCTCGGACGAACGCGGCAGACAATATAGGCCTGGCGGGATACCGTCTACGCGATGCACGAAGATGGCCAAGTGCACCGCGACCGGCTCGCCAAATGCGTCCCAGGGTATCGTGCCCGGGAAAGGCATCGCCCGCGAGAGCGTCCGGTAAAATGCCTCTCGGGAAATTCGCGTGCGACCATCCATGGCCACCGCGCTGCGCCGCTGGAGAAAGATGCGTCGAGCCGATACGAGGCGCCGGGTAAGCGACGCGCTGCCGGGGCCATTTGAACCGGTCGCTGCTGGGGTTTCGACTGGAGAGCACGTGGAATCGTGCGGCTGAAATTCTCCGCTTGGTTTGGCGCACGCCTCGGCTGCCGCATTAATTATCTCCCAATCCTGATGATCGGTACTGAGCCGATTGGCGTGTCCTTGCCAGCGCCCTTTCTTGATTTCCTCGATGGCGGAGCGTGGCAAGCGCAATGGAATGTCGTTGTTACCTCCGGGATAAACGGCGATTATTAGGTCCGGATGTTCGCACTCGGCATCCTCAAAATCTGCGCCGCGATCGAGTCCCAGCAACGTCGAAACATCTTCGTCGCTCAGCCCTTCCAAGTGTCGGCTTTGCCAACCCAAGGCGGCCGCGGACAGGGCGTAGGCCGCGAGAGCATGACCTGCATCGTGCTGACAATAGCGGTAAGCCCGCTCGCCGTACTTCCACGCTTCTCGCCAGTGGATGGAAGTCAGTCCCGCGAGAAACGCGCCGCTGGGAAATTCGGCGGTAAGTTCTTGCCAAACTGCCAGTGGGAATTGGGTTCGCCGCTCGAGCGCGTGCTCATCGGAGCGGTAATGATACACGGCGGGGGCGTCGCTGAGTCCTTCTATGGGACCCGCAATAAGATACCCTTCAGTGGGGTGCAAGTTGCCGCTGGAAGGATTACATCGCAGTGCCCAGCGTTCACCCTGGTATTCTTTCCAGGCCGAGATTGCCAACGAACACTCGAAGAACTGGGCAATGGTGTGCAGGTTGACCGGGGTCGGACGTATCCGACCGGGCGCGTAAAGGTCGTCATAAGGCGGCGATTCGTCACGGCGTGGAAACGGCAACAGGAACAGCGGCGCCCCGGGATAGCGCCGGAAGGGATCGGGCTGGGTGGCCCAGTCCAGATACCCGAGCGACCGGGCGTAACGATACGGGTGGTGTTTGGTCGCCTCGTGATAACCCCGGGCGACTTCAATCGGCGTCAACACAATGGCTTATAGTAAATGTTTCGGAGGCGGTACGCCAAAGAACTTTCGGGATCAGAATCCGCGGTTACAGGCCAATGAGGGCGAAGGCGTCAATGGTTACGTGGGTCTCGTAGTGGACATCGGCGGCGGGTACCGAGCGGATTTCCATTTCGATTTCGAGTTGGGGACATTCGGCGGCGGAGTTCAGGTCGTTGGCCCGGATTAGTTCCAAGAAATCTACCGACTCCGGAGGTGTTAGGACGACGGTGCTGCCCAGGCCGTTCGGGTTACTGGCGCTACCCAGCGTGATGGCCGGTTGCGGCTGACCATCCACCGGGGCGGGGACGTAGCGCACGGTCATCGCGGAGACAAAATTGAAGTCGCCGGCCGTCGCGACGATGGTCGTCCGCGTCAGATTCAACGCGCTGAGATGAATGATTTGACTCAGGTTGATCGCGCCGACCTGAGCGAAGCGGCTGACAAGGTCTTGTTCCGACGGGAGAGCACAAAAGTTCTCCCGGTATTCGAGGGGGACCTTGGCATTTTGGGAGAATAAATCCTGGAGTAAGACGCCTTCGCCGATCTTGACGGTGAATCCGAGCGGTCCGATTTCGACGGGCCCGCTCGTGCACTTCACAGTCGCGATACCGAGCAGAATTCCCGTCGCCAAGACGCCGTTCAGCGTCGCGCGCCGTGCGGTCATTCGCGCCAACAGCCTATCCTCGCATTCGGGGCACTATTCGATGATTCCAAAGACCTTGCAATTTTGACAACAACGTGAGGCGGAACTTTCTTCCGGTTCTTGCGGCCGCTACATACGCCGTTTGAGTTACGCGCCGAACATTCATACTCTGCAGAAAATGTGCAACGTGTACCGCGATAGGTTATCGAGAAAAGCGCCAAGTCTTGTTGCGTTCCCCACATAGAGCGAGTGGGAATATGTTTTGGGAAAACGACGCTTCGACTACGATTCTTGGCCTAATATCGTGGAGGAATTCGCAAACCCAATCCAGAGTTTTACTTAACAAGGTAACAAACCCGAGACCCTACGGTAATCATGTAGGGCGCGCCACCCTGGCAGGCGCGTTGGAGAGTGACGACTAGGAAGCGGAGGACATGGGCATGAACCATTTCAAGACGAAGTATTGGGTGGGAGTAGCCGTTTGTGCTGTGGGATTGATTACGTTCGGGGTCGGTTGTCCCTGGTGGTTTACTCCGATCGCGTCTACGGCGAAAATCACCGTGTTGCTCACCGGCGACGCCTCAGCGAAGGACGTGGCGCCGGAAGCAACGCCGACCGCCGAAGGACCGGTTCCGCTGGATGCGATTCAAAGCCTCACCGTGACCGTGACGGAAGTGGTCCTGGTTCGTGAGGACGACGACGGAGACGATGACGGGGATGACGACGGGGAAGAAGATGGTGAAGACGAAGACGGCGAAGACGAGGACGGAGACGACGACGACTCGGAATCGCACGTCACGGTTTTCGAAGGTGAGTTGGAACTGGACTTACTCCAATTGTTGGGTTTGTCGGCGGTCCTGTCGGAAGCGGAGGTGGATGCGGGAACCTATACCCAGATTCGGCTGACGATCGAGAATCCGCGATTGGTCTTAGTTGCGGACCCCGAGACGGAAATCACGGATATCCATCTGACCGCTAACGGACACCTGTTTATTTCCGAAGAGTTCGAATTGGACGGCGACAGTGAAAACCTGATCATCCTGGACTTCGGCGGGATTCATCTGGTGCAGTTAGGCAACGGTAGTTTGGTGCTGACGCCGCAACTGCGCGCCGAGATTACGATCACGCCCGCCGCGGCCACCGCGACCGGCGAGATTACAGAACTGGATACGGAGGCGGACACCTTGGTGCTCTTACAAGGTGAGACCGAGATCAACGTCGTGTACACCGAGGCCGCCATCTTCCTGCCGGACGATACGGACACGCCGACCGGCACCGAATCGGATTTGGCCGTCGGCCTCGAGATTTCGGTGGAAGGCACCTTGTCCGTGGATGGCACCCTCACCGCAGACAGCATACATATTCTACCCTCCTCCTGAGCGAGTCGCTGACAGATGGCCGGACGGGCCCGGTCCCGTCCGGCCATCCTTTTTATGGTGAAGCTCGTGAGAGATTGAGAGGCCATTCGGAAGCAAAGTTGACGAAACCGCAGCAAGTTTGGGGGCGCCACCCGGGCGCTGGCCGTTTCCAGCCCCAAACGTGCAATACTACTCGTCAACGCTCGTGTGCTATAATGGGGGTTTGGAATTGATTGTGTGCGGGTACCTCTTTTATTCGGGGCACAGCGAGGGCACCTATGACTGAGCCAGTAGCAGCCGGCGTTCCCACCAGTTTTCCGGACGCGGCTTTCGACATCGTTGCCGTGGCTGCTTCCGCCGGCGGGCTGTCGGCCATCAGTACAATCCTGAGTGAATTGCCGGAGCGGTTTCCAGCCACGATCGTCATTGTCCAACATCTGGACCCGCGGCACCGCAGCCTGATGGCCGAAATCCTGGCGCGACGCACCCCCTTACGCATTAAGCAGGCCGAAGAAGGCGATGACCTGACCGCGGCCACGGTTTACATCGCCCCGCCCAACCGGCACTTGCTCGTGAATCCGGACAGCAGCCTCTCGCTCTCCCAGTCCGAATTGGTACACTTCGTGCGCCCGTCCGCGGACTTGTTGTTCGAATCCGTGGCCGCCAGTTACAAGGAGCGGGCGATTGCCGTGGTGCTGACCGGCACCGGCAGCGACGGGAGCATGGGGGTGCAGGCCATCAAGAAGATGAATGGCACGGTGATCGTCCAGGATCAGAAAACCGCCGAGTTTTCCGGAATGCCGGCGGCCGCGATCCAGACCGGCATCGTGGACTTTATCTTGCCATTGGACGAGATCGCTCCCGCCCTGGTGAGTTTGGTCGTGAAGGGAGCGAAGGACTGAAGGGCGATTAGATGAAAACCAGCGAAGAGAAAGACGTTCCGATCGAAAACCTGCTCGAGTATCTGAAGCGCACCCGTGGATTCGATTTCACCGGCTATAAGCGTTCGAGCTTGATACGCCGGATCGAAAAACGCATGCAGACGGTGTCCATCGAAACTTTCTCGGACTATGCAGATTACTTGGAGGTGCATCCGGAGGAGTTTGCCCAACTTTTCAATACGATTCTGATTAATGTGACCGATTTCTTTCGCGACCCGGCGACCTGGGAGTACCTCCGTGAGGACATTCTCCCGCGGATTTTGGCCAACAAGCGCAATAATGAGCCCATCCGGGTGTGGAGCGCCGGCTGCGCTTCCGGCCAGGAACCCTATACGCTGGCGATTCTGATGAGCGAAACCATGGGCCGGGATGCGTTCCAGGATCAGGTCAAAATCTATGGCACCGACGCCGACGAAGACGCGCTCACCCAGGCCCGCCACGCCAGCTATACCGCCAAGGACCTCGAAGGCGTGCCTGAGGAGTTGCGGGATGTTTATTTCGAAAAGCTTAATAATCGCTGCCTCTTCCGCAACGACTTGCGCCGGTCCGTGATCTTCGGGCGCCACGATCTGGTGCAAGACGCTCCCATCTCCCGCGTGGACTTGCTGGTCTGCCGCAACACCCTCATGTACTTCAACTCGGAAACCCAGGGCCGTATTCTGTCGCGCTTTCATTTCGCCTTGAATGAAGCCGGTTACTTATTCCTGGGTAAGGCAGAGACGCTACTCACCCATGCGAATCTTTTTACCCCGCTTCATTTGAAGCACCGGTTCTTTTCCAAGGTTGCGGGTATCAATCTGCGCGACCGTCTCCTCGTGATGGCGCAGGCGGGCGACATGGACGGCGGCAATCATGTGGCACGCCAGGTGCGCATCCGCGAAGCGGCCTTCGATTCAAATCCCGCCGCGCAACTGATTGTGGACGCCAATGGGATCTTGATTTTGGCCAATGAACGAGCCCGAACGCTTTTCAATTTGGCGGTGAAAGACCTGGGGCGGCCGCTTCAAGACCTGGAAATCTCCTATCGTCCTGTAGAGTTGCGTTCGCTCATTGACCTCGCTTATGCCGAGCGGCGGGTCGTCGCGGTCGGTGAAATTCAGCGGCATCTGCCCAACGGCGACATCCAGTATTTAGATCTGCAGGTCATACCCCTGGTGTATAACGGGGATGCCTTGCTTGGGGTCAGCGTCAGTTATTACGATGCCACACCCGCGCACCGGCTCCACGAAGAGCTCCGGCGGTCAAACCAGGACCTTGAGACCGCCTTGGAAGAATTGCAGTCCGCCAACGAGGAACTCGAGACCACCAACGAGGAATTGCAGTCCGCCAACGAGGAACTCGAGACGACCAACGAAGAACTGCAGTCGGCCAATGAAGAACTGGAAACGATCAACGAGGAGCTCCAATCCTCGAACGAGGAATTACAAACGGTCAACGAAGAACTGCGCCAACGCACGGACGAATTCAATCAGTCTAACACCTGGCTGCAATCGGTCCTCGGTATCTTGCCGGCCGGTCTGGTCGTCGTGGACCGCCAGTTCACCGTGCTACTCTGGAATCGGCAGGCCGAAGAACTCTGGGGGTTGCGGTCCGACGAGGTCCGAGGCCGATCCTTTTGGTCTCTCGATATCGGCCTGCCCGTGGAACAGTTGAAGGGACCGGCCAAGGCGTGCTTCGACCGACAGGTGCAGAACCCTTCCGTAGTGCTCGACGCGACCAATCGTCGCGGCCGGTTCGTCAAGTGTCGGGTCTCTTGTTCGCTCTTTCTCAGCCCGCTCGCCGGGGATTTGGAGGTGGCGTTGTTGATGGAAGACGTGACGGCGCTCGAGCACAAACCGGATTAGGACATGGCGTGGTGCAAGAATCCTTTTTGGGGTTCCTGACGGGAACCAATCTGAATCGTCACGCGAAGCGCGTGGTGAGTTTAGGGCGGCGGACGAAACCTACGGTAAAGAACCCCAGCCTCAACGACCCCGAAACGGTCGAACGGCTTTTTGAAACACGCTCTTAGTAGGACGAGGTCCCCGAACCCGCGGCCGGGGGCCTGATGAGAATCCCAGTGAGATTCTTCACCAACCCCCAATGCGGGGGTGATGCTCGACCCGGATGAAATGTATAAGGATCTGGTGTTATAAAGAATGTGTATCCCTCGATCCCCGCGCTTCAAGCAGGGGGTATTTATTGGAGGACAGAAACCATGGAGCAGACTTCGCTTCGAGGCGTCGGTGCTACCGGCCGGCGGCATCTGCACGCGCTGCAGGAACACGCGGGGGACGGGGCCGAGGTGTCCCCGGAGCTGGTTACGGCCCTGGAAGAGTTATCGGTCTCGATGGAAGAACTACAGGCCACCGAGGAGGAACTGCGCGCGCAAAATGAGCAGTTACGGGGGGCGCAGCACGCCATAGACGAGGAGCGGCGGCGGTATCTCGATTTGTTCGAATTGGCGCCGGACGGCTATTTGGTGACCGATGCCGAGGCGGTTATTCAAGAAGCCAATCAGGCCATGGCCGGCATGCTCAAGGTGTCCGAAGAGACGCTCGAGGGCAAGCCTTTGCTGGTGTTTGTCCCCGAGGAGGAGCGTCGAGAGTTCCATACCCGTTTGACCCAATTACTCCAATCAGGTCCTGGCACCAAAAGGGTTTCCTGGATGATAAACCTGCGACCTCGCAAAGGTAACGCGTTCCCGGCCGCGGCAACGATCGGCATAACGCGCGACGGCCAGCATCAAATCTCCAGTTTGCGGTGGCTTCTTCGGGACATTACCGAGAGGCGGGAGGCGGAGGAGCGATTAGTTGCTTATCAGGAACAACTTCAATCGTTGACCTCGGAGCTCACGTTGGCCGAGGAGCGGGAACGGCGAAATATCGCCTCGGGAATCCATGACCAGGTGATTCAAAACCTCGCGGTCGCCGCCATTCGCCTGGACTCGGTGAAGAGTCTGATCGGCCCGCCGGACCTGCGGCACGAGATCGTTCAGGTTCGAGAGGCGCTTCGTTCCGTGGTCGCGGATCTGCGCAACCTGACCTTTGATTTAAGCCCGCCGATACTGTACGAACTGGGCTTGGAGGCGGCCCTGCAATACTTGGCGGAGCGATTTCAGGCGAGACACGGCATTACGGTTGAGCTTAAGAATGACAGTGGGGACGACGCGCTTTCCGAAGAGGTGCGCCTAACCTTGTTTCGGTCCGTCGGAGAACTACTTACCAACGTGATCAAACACGGGCATGCAAGCCGCGTCACCGTTGGCATGAGCGCAGTTGAGGACCAGGTTCGAGTTTGTGTGGAGGATAACGGCCAAGGCTTTGACCCGAGCCAGTTGGACACACGCCGGGCGGGCGAGCTCGGTTTCGGCCTGTTTAGTATTCGGGAACGAATACGCTTCCTGGGCGGCCGGCTGTTACTCGAATCGGAACCAGGACGGGGAACGCGAGTAACGCTCGAGGCGCCGCGGCGCGAACGGGAATGAGTTTCCCTTCGGACCGCCGGTGATGAAAATCCGCGTTCTATTAGCCGATGACCACAAACTCATGCGTGACGGCCTCAGCAGTCTGCTCCAAAAAGAGCCACGGGTCGAGGTTGTGGGCGTGGCCGAATCGGGCCGGTCCGCGGTACAATTGGCGAAAGAACTCCAACCGGACGTCATGGTCATGGACGTCGCCATGCCCGATCTCAACGGCGTGGAAGCGGCTCGACGTATCCGGATGGAAAATCCGAACGTGCGCGTGCTCGCGCTCTCGATGCACGACGACAAGCGCTTCGTGGCGCGGATGCTCCAAGCGGGGGCTTCCGGGTATCTGTTGAAGGATTGCGCCTGCGGCGAATTAGTGCGCGCCATCGAAACGGTGCATCGAAAACAGGTCTATCTCAGCGAGAGCATCACCACCCTGGTGACCGACGAATACAAGCGCCAGCTTACCACGACGGGCGCGTCGCCGGAGGTCATCCTCAGCCCCAAAGAGCGCGAGGTGCTCCAACTGCTGAGCGAAGGCAAGTCCACCAAACAGATTGCCGCGAAACTGCACGTCAGCGTGAAGACCATCGAAACCCACCGCACCCAAATCATGGAGAAGCTGGATCTCCACAGCGTGGCCGAACTCACCAAGTACGCCGTCCGCGAAGGAATCACGTCCCTCTGACGAATGCGGAATGCGGCTCAGGAAATTCGAAGGGTAGAATCAGGGATTTCCTGATTTCGGATTAGTTCCACATAATGCACAATAAGGTTGTGTGCGGAACATGAGTGGGGGTTCCGCCGAGCTACCTGTAGACGGGCGGTGTTCGCCAAGGTTTGCGGGGAGGGTGATGGTTAAAGGCGGACACCGCCCAAACTACGAGGTGACCGCGATTTGAAGTTTTGTGATATGAAGATACGTATTTTACTGGTAGATGACCACGCCGGCGTACGGGAAAGCCTCGGGCGATTCCTGCGCCGCGAGCCGGATATCGAGATCGTCGGGGAAGCTGAAGACGGACGCGCCGCCGTCACCGTTCTCGAACGATTGCACCCCGACGTCGTGCTCATGGACGTCCTTATGCCCGCAATTAACGGCATCGAGGCCACGCGCGTGATCAAGCGGCGATGGCCCGAAACGCGAGTCATCGCACTGTCGGTGCATTCGCATGAGGGTTATATTTCCAAGATGCTGGAAGCCGGCGCCTCCGATTACATCCTCAAAGACAACATTGCCGAGGAACTGCTTCATGCGATCCGCTCGAGAAAGCATCCCGAATCCGAGGAGACCAAACCCGCACAGTTTCTGCCGCGCGGCCACGAACGTATCCTGATCGTGGACGACGAGAAAGCGCTTTTGTCGGCCATCGAACGGCTTCTGCGAAGCTTGGGATATGAAGTTACGGCCCTGTCCAGCAGCCTCGAGGCGTTGCAGGCGGTAATTGATCGTCCCCATTGGTTCGACTTGATCGTCACGGACCTAGGCTTGCCTGAAACGAACGGCCTGGAATTGGCAAGCGAGATTCACAAGGCGCATCCGAGCACGCCCGTCATATTGATCAGTGGCGACGGCGAGGTTTTCGATGGTACGGAGCTGAGTGCGGGAGGAGTGAAGGAGCTTCTCCGTAAACCCTTCGACCTAGCCACCGTCTCCCGGGTCATCCGCCGCGTCCTGGACGCGACGGCGGCCGGCGAATCCTGAGCCGCCAACATAGGCACGGAAGAGTTGGGCAAGTTCGCCGGGGCGGACCGGAACATAATCGGGCGGCAACTTTTCCTGAAGGTCTTTCAGCCATGAGGGGTAGTGATACCAACTGATGGCCATGGCGCTCATGAAACCCGGCCGGCCGGGGCATTTCCAGTGATTTCTTCCAATAGCCGAGCGTTGGCGTAATCCATGTCATCCCTTATTGTGCCTGCAACACTTCGATCATGGCGGCGATTTTATCGGGCCTTGCGTCGCCGGGTATGGCGTGGGCCGGAGCGGCAAAATAGCCGCCGCTCCGGCCGACGACGTTCAGGAGTTTCTCAACTTCCTTGCGCGTTTCCTGGGGCGTGGCGTAGGGCAGCGTGCGTTGTGTGCTGATACCGCCGTAAAAGCTGAGACGGTCGCCGTACTGTGCCTTGACCTCATACACGTCCATCACTTCGGGCTGGAACGGATTGAACGCATCCACGCCGGCATCGATCAGGTCCGGGAAGAGTTCCCCGACGTTTCCGCAACAGTGAATGAAGACTTGTTTCCCTCGGCGTTTGACCGCTGCATACATTTGTCGAACCCGCGGCAGGATGTACTCGCGCCACAGTCCCTGGCCCATGATCAGTCCGCGCTGGCTGCCCCAGTCGTCGCCGAACATCATGCCGTCTATGTCGTACGCACGAGCCCGTTCGATGATTTGCAGGTTGTAATCCAGAATGCGGTCCAGCAGGCGGTTCACGAAAGGCGGGTCTTCCATCATTGCCGCCAATACTGTTTCCATACCGGCCAACGCCCACGCGCGCTCAAACAGACTGAATCCCAGTTGTGCAATGACAAAGCTATCGTCCTCCGCTTCCATGGCTGATTCAAACGATTCCCAAATGCTGGGATTGTCCGGGTCGGGAAACGCGAAACTCTCGACGTTTTCCGGAGTGACGGCGCGGTTGGCCACGATGCCGATGTCCTTGTCCACGCTCCGGTCCCACACGACGCCGAAGTGGTCTTGAACCCGGTTGGGGCCCACTTCCTGCCAGGCTTTCCTCGGGTGGCAGCTCAGCATGGCGAAACAGTTGCCGAGCTTGGATTCGAAATCCGGGTCGGCGTAATACTCGACCATCTTGGCGCGCGCGGGAATCGTGAAATGGACGCAGTATGGGGTCTTGTCCGGCTGGCGATGTTCAAGGGACGCGATGACCCGCTCACGGTTGGTCATGTTCTTTCTCTCTGCAATGTAAACTCGACGGCGACCTGCGCGCGGGGCATAAGGTCCGCCGGTAACTCGTCCTGCGTGTAGGACAAGGCGTAGCGGGCCTGCGTGCCTTCCGCGATAAGTGTGAGGGTTGCGGGGCCGTCGGACACGCGCGACAGGTCCAGCGTGGCCCGGTTGCCATGGAGATTTCGCGCAACGGTTTTCCCGTTCAAGAGCAGAGTGAATCCGGACGGCGGTTTACCGACCCAGGTCCATTCCACCGGGAGTTGGTCCGAAGTTACCACGTCGCCACGACGCGGTGTGGAAATGACGGCCACCGTGGTTTGGGGCGTCTCCTGGCGATACAGGTCTACCAACGCGCGCGTGAGATTGAGAAAGTAGAATCCCCAACCACCTTGGCCTCGGTAGGCGGGCGTGGTGAGGGATACCGGCTCGATGTCGTCGCTGAGTTCGACGCTATACGAGTCCACGTAGATTTCGTGTTGCGGCCCGTAGCCGGAACCCTCGCGCTGGCCCGCGAACTCCTGGTATTGGTGCAACTCGAGGAAGCGCGGGCGGTGTGCGAGCGCGGACTTAAAGCCCTCGACGAAGGTCCAGCCGCCGCGTCGCCCATAGGCGGACTCGTGCTTCCATCCGCGCGGACCGAAGCACGCAGTCGAGACGGTGAGCGCCTCCGGTTGCCCGTCGTGATAGGTGACCACCGGCGTCAGCGAGGAATCCATCCAGGACCAATAGCCGTGTTGATCAAAGTGCGTATGTTCGAGTTGCGAGGCCTGCCAGCGGACCGTGAAGAGGTCGTCGCGCGCGCGCGGCTGCCGGTGATCGCTTAACCATTGGGGGCCACCGCCGTTGTGGATGAGGAGCAGCGGCTTACCCAGATAGTCCACGAAGAGCCCGGCGTAACGCGGATTGCGCACGAGGTTCTCATGAATCCAGGCCATCTCCTCGTTCACGGCGGTCATGGTCGTGCTCGGCCCGTTGGTCAGGCCGAGGTAGAGGACGGTCTTGGGCACGCGTATGCCTTCGTCCCGCATAGCCGCCAGTGATTCGAGGGCGAGTATCGTGGAATGGATGATCTCCCGCGCCGAATCGCTGCATTCGGAGAAGTGCTCTTTGTCCCAGAGTTGATTGGTCCAGTCCACGACGAGAAAGTCAATACCGGACTCAGTCAGCCACAGCATCTGCTGGCGCGTGACGTCCGGATTCCAGGAGTGATAGAAGCCCATGAGCGGCACGGCCTGCGCCGTGGACCAATCCGCGTTCCGAGGCGTAAACCACGGCTCCCATTGAGCGCCCACCAGGTGCTCCGGGTCCTCGGGAAGATAACACAGGTTTCGTCGCTCGACCCATACGTCCACGGCGTTTGACAAGATGGCATCAGGTGGAAGAAGCGTTCCGGCCAGGCGCTGTCGAAGATGGGCGGTGCCTGGCCAACTATTCATCATGGGTCCCCATAGACTGTTCTGTGCGACACCGTGCGATACAATCTCGGCGCCGGCATCCGGCGTTGGGTTCGGCCACCCAGACGGCGGTGCATCGAATGCGCGCCATTGCGGGGTACTGATGACGGTAATTGGACCCCCGTCAATTTCCAGTACCATCCATAGAATGAATCCGGCCGGTCCCGTGCTGTTCTTGGCTTCGACGGAGAGCGCGTTGGGGCCACGCTCGAATAGTTCGGGTTTGAATTCCACAAGTTGGATGCTTGACCAACCGGCGACGTTTCCGATCACCTGTCCGTTGAGCATGACCGTCGCGGCGTCGTCGGCGGCCATCCAGACCGTGGCCTTCTTGGGGACGCCTCGTACATCGAATACGTGCTGAAGATAGACCGTCTGACCGTCCTTGACCTCCTTCGTCCAAATCCATTCGGGTTGGGGTTCGGGCCGCAGAGGAATGAGCGCAACTTGGACGCGCGCGCCGCCCGGATTCGGCAGCGGGATGTGGAACGTGGCGCGGCCCTGCGCATCCGCGAACTCATGCGCGCCCCAACGCCGACCGTTAACGTAAGGATGCAATTCGTACCGGGTCGTGGAGGATTTGCTGGTCGCTTTGACTCGGGCCTTCAACTCCATGCTTCGGCCCATCCCGACGCGTTCCTTGTCTACGGCAATTCGAAGCTGCTCTGCCCGCGCCGTCATGCAAGCCAGGACTAACACCACGACGATTACTACGATCACTTTCAACATGTGCGGTCTCTTTGAGTCAAGTCTTCGCCCCTTCTATTCGAGTTTTCCGAAGTCTCCCGCCAAGAGTGCCTGTTTACCGTCCATATAATATCGGAAGTGGTCCCAGGAAATATCCGGGGGCACGGTATGGTCAATCGTCGGAATATAACCGCCTTCCTCGATGAGCGGAATCAGTTCCCGCAAATGCTCGCGGATCGCGGCGGGACCTTCGATCAGCACGCGCTTGTCTACGCCGCCCCATAACCGAAGCGACTTCCCGAATCGCTTGCGCAAGGCGACCGGATTCACGTTCGAGGCCCGTTCTATCGGCCAGAAGGTGTCCACGCCCGCCTCGAGCATCAGCGAAAGCAGTAGTGTCGGGTCGCCATCCGAATCCACCGCAAAATACCGGGTCCCGCGGCTTCGGAAGAACGCGACCAAGCGCTTCAGGTGTGGAAAGATGAATCCGCGATAGATATCCGGCCCGATCAGCGGTCCCGACTTCATGGCGAGGTCTTCATTGAGCACGAAATACTCGACCTGGATTTTGTCGAGCACGGGTCGGCTCGTCTCAATGATAAAGTCCGCGTAGAACTCCATCATCTCGTGCATCAGGTCCGGGTATTCGTACCAGGCCGTGGAAAGATTCTCGGTGCCCATGAACTCACGGGCCCGCCAGTAGAAACCGTTTGCCGCACAGTTGTGACCGAGGACGAGTGGGTAATCGCGCTGCTTCCAGTTCTGGACGCGGTCATCCAGATCAGGCGGATACCGCGCCGGTAGCGCGGCTATCAGTCGGCGCTTGATGTCCGTGAAATCTTCGGGACGCGCCACCGGAAACGACAGGTACTGGTCCATGCACATGCGCCCGCCGTCCACCGTGCCGGCTTTGAGCGCCTTGGTTACGATCCCTTTCGAGTTGCGGACAATTTCGTAGTCGGACGTAACTTCGATCACTTCATGCTGAAAAAGCGGAATGAAATCGTAGTTGACCGGGACGTATTCTCGCCGGTCCAGTCCGAGCGCAGGTTCGCTGACAAACCAGTTCCACGAGAAATCCTTTACGGCATCGCCAGCCGTCTGTCGCCATAATTGCCGCGTCTGCGGCCATGTCCCTAACTCATGATTGGGCCGCCGGTCGCACGCGTGGTAGTCCATGCATGCGACAAACCGGTCCAGGTCGGAAACCATCTATGTGAAACCTCCCGTATGTGAACTAATGCCCGTAGCGTCAGCCGTAGCGCCGGCATCCTGCCGGCACACTCCTCAGCGGAGGCCGCGCACATAATCCACGGCGAACTCGGCCGTGGCTGCGCCGTTGCCCGGATCAATGCGGATGCCGGTGATGCTTTGTCCCATCCACTGCGCGTGATCTTGGCACTCGATACGATACACATGGAAACTACCGTCCGGGATAACCTCGAAAAGTGCCACGCGGTCTTCGGAAAATCCGGGTGCGCTACCTGTGCTCCAGTAGAACTGACCTCCGCTGCCGGCGGTGACGCTCATGCGAATCTCAATGCCGCGATACTGGTCTGGCTTGATCGCGAGCATCTGGCGCTGAAGGTAGGGGTCGCCGCCCGTGATAGTGTCTGTGAGCAGACCCTCCCGTACGCGCATATCGCGGATGTCATGGGCTGCCACCCAGCCTTCCTTGTCGGTGTCAAACTCGAACGCGATTTCATCGGCCGTTTTCGGCATGCGCTTGACGTAGCGGAGATGAATACCGTCCACGGAGACATGCGAGCGGCCATCTCGAGGCACCCTTAGCATTAGGAATGCGGACGATTCGTCGTCCATCCAGCCGGCCTCAGTTCCTTTTGTGATATCCCGCTCCGGAAGAGTCTCGGTTTCGAGCCTTACGGCGGATGGGCGCGACACGTTTGCGACCAGCACGGTGCCCTGTTCACCCGACGGATAATCCACATTGAAGGTGAGGCGCTCGGCATCAAACTCAACCTCGGTAATCTTCGCGGCTGCAGTTATGTGGATGCGATAGGGGCCTTCGCCAATCATCGCGGTCTGCGGTTCCGGATACCGGCCCATCAGGGAGAGAAGACCGTCAACAATAATGCGCGGCGGGAAGACCCAGGCGGATTTATCGCGGTCCATGGCGCCGATGGAATCCGGCCAGAGGGCGACGTTCTCGCCTTCGGCCGCTTGCTGATAGAGCGCACTGTGGATTAACAGTTGGGCGATCTGCCGCCAAGGATAGGTGTCGTCATAGGGTGCGAGATGCAAGAGCGCGTGCGCGTGCGCCAAGCCATTCCATTGGACGGGCCGACCGAACCACGAATACTTGTTCTGTGACGCGCCGAACACCGGAACGCTTGCGCCCAGTAGAAACGGTCGTTCCGGGTCGGACCAGAAGTACACGAACGGCAGACCGCGTCGCGCCCAATAAACGGCAGCATCCAGCCAGCGTTGCTCGCCCGAAAACTGATACGCCTCGACAAAGGCGTCCACGGCGTAGGCCGCCGCCACGATGTCCGGCGTGTGGACGGGGACCTCCCAGACTTGGGCCGCGCGCGGGACATCTACTATAGCCATGTATTCGAGGACGGGAAGCATGGCTTCATAGGCTTCGCGGTCGGCCGCGATGCGTGCATACTGCAATATCTTGCGCGCGTTATCCGCGCAGGTACCCGATTCGAGGGCGTTGTCCTCACCAAGTTCATGATAATCATATCCCTTGAAGATACCCTGGTCTTCGAAATCGGCATCGAAGCGCCACAAACCGTCGGGGTCGCGATTTTGCAGCAGAGACAGCGCGTAAGCGGGATCGCCCGCACCGAAATCAGCGCGCTGAGAGTAGCGCAACAAGTCATAGCGCGGTTCGCCACCGATCAACGTGGCGACTTGTTCGGCCCGCGCCTTGCTCTTCTCGCGCGTCTCTTGATCCGGACCGACGGCCGCGCCCAATAGGAGGTCCGCGACAAAAGATTCCGGACGCGCCAGATACGTCAGTTGCGGCGGGCCGTTCTTGGTGAACCACCATTGCTTCGACGATTCGTCCCAAAGCGATTCCAAGTAGCCGCGCATCGAGAAGTCGATCTCCGCTTCGTACGAGCCGCGCGGAATGGGCGCCGGTTCGGGAATCCCATAACGCTCAAACCAGGCGTCCGTTGCCGCCAGCGCGTCGCGCCCTCGCCCGTCGGCAAAGACCTGGCAAACAATCGAGAGCGGTTTTCCGGCTTCCATCGGGTACGGTTTCTCTGCCTCGCGCGTGTTAGGTTCGAGGAATTCCGGCACACTGGGCAGTTGCAAGCCGAGGAGGTGGGCGCGTTGATGATTGAATCGGTCCGGAGATGCGAACACGGCAGCGGGCCATTCGCGGTTGCCGTCCCATCGTTGATGCATATCCCAGAGGAGCCCCACCGCGCCGGCCTCGCCATGCACGCCGACCGCCGGGACGGTGATCATGAGGGGATGTGGCACGTAGCGTACCTGGTGCGGATGCCCGGCTTCGATATCCAGCGTGCTCGAGGAGACTTCATGGTTGACGAGCCATTCGAGTCCCGGGAAGACGGCCTCGTCGCGTGAGAGCGCATAGAGCATCGGACCATCAAAGCGCAGAAGGTCTCGCGGGTGATCGCATTGCAGCGAATATTTCGTTTCGACCAAGTTCGCGCCCGAATGGCGAGGCAATCCAAAGGATACGGAAGCCCGCCATTGGGCGCCGTCGCCGTCCTGATAATTCCAGCCGAATACGATCTGCATCCGGTCCGGCGTCGTTTCAGCAGAAGCGGCTGGGGAGAAAAGTGCCATCTCTTGTCGGCGGCCCGAAGAGTCCCTGAAAGCGATGGTGCTCAACTTTGGCATCCACCCCGCGGTGCGCCATCCTTGCGCGGTCCTCGTCAGCAATTCGCCGGGACCAAACCCGAAGGCGTTGCGCCCGAAGACTAATCGCAAGGCGTCATTCTCAATCATCGCCACATCTTCATCGGCGAGCGCCCGCGCATCTCCACTAGGAGTTGGTGTGTTCCTGGCCGTACCGACGACCAGACCGCTCCGAAGTCTTTGGGGTTCCAACACTCCCGGAGCGCTAACCATCACCCCGACTTCGAGGTGTGGTGTCTCGCCGCCACATCTGAAGTCCGCGCGGAGCGTGCTGGTCGCACCCGGGGGAATCTCCTTCGCTTCGATGCGAATCGGCCGTCCTGGTGCGTCGAACTCGGCAACCGCTCCGGAGACGATCGCGCTCCCGCTGTTCTTGAGCACACATTCCAGGCGCACGGTTTCACCCGCACGGACCACGGGTGAAATCGGGCCGAAGTTTACAATTTCCAATTGCGGCGAGTATCGTTTTTGAAATGCCGCTTCGGTGGAACCGGACGTCGCGCGGACCACCAACGTTCCTTCCTCCGCGCGCCGACCGGACACTTCCCACGTAAGTTTCCTGGCGGCGTCCACCGACAGCGAGCCGAGGTCTTGCTCGCGTGGAGAGAAGGTGAGTTCGGCACTACCGGCCGTCACGCCTACGCGCACTTGTGGAACTTCACGGTCGCCCACATTGCGCACCTTCGCGGACAGATTAGCGCGGCGGCCGGGTTGGTCGTTGGATTCCTCGAGTCGCACCGATTCGACGGCGAGCAACGGCCCGACTTCGTCCGCGTATTGAATGTCGTCCACCAACATTTCGCCGGCGCCGTCGAGAATCCGGACCGCGAAATGCACCCATTTCACCCTTGGGTCCGGAGAGAAATCGTATTTGAGCCGTCCGCGATGCCATTGCCCGTCGCCGATATGATCCGGGGGGACAATAAATTCGGCCCGTTTGCCGCCTTGCTCGAAGGCGGTGGCGTCCATCGGAATGACAAAGAAATGGAGATTATTGTTCGTGGCCGAGAGCGCCTTGTACCAAAATTCCATGCCGCCCTTGACGCGGTCCAGCATGGCTCCCTGTTGTCCGCTCTTAGGAGTCCACGCCCGGTTCAGGCCCGTCTCCGGATACGGATCTTTGGGCGAGCGAACCAAGCGTAACGAGTGGGCGCCGGAATGAGCGTCGGTATTCTGTATCGCCCCTTGGTTCAGAATCTCCCAGTCCACTGGTGCCCCGTCAGGGCGCAGTTCCTCGAACGACCCGTTCGTGCAGGGATTCAATGTGGCAGATGCGCACAGGGCAAGCACGACAAACGACGCGTAGAACATGAAGTGGTCTCCCCAATTGTACAGCGAACGCTATGGTAACGTTGCGAAGCGGCTGGGGCAAGCTGGGGGCTGCCTAGCGCGAATTTGCGCCGAGACCCGCCGAATGAGTTCGGGAAGCGCGGCGCGTACTGGCGCGCTGAGTTCGCCTCCGAGGGTACTGGAGTCGGCAACTTCGACGGCGAAGATTCGGATTTGGCGAGGAAAGTCGAGCGCTAACTGGTCGGCCACGGTTACCAATTCGGGCAGCCCCGTATAGTGCGGGGACGGAGCGACCACGTGGCGCAGTTCCGAAGGCCCGAATTCCAGGATCGTGCCGGGAGGGTGCTTCCCGGATTGGATGGCATCAATCACGATGGCGCGCTCATAGCCGAGGAAAAAATCGAGCAACGCAAGTCCGGAAACGGAGGTTTCGACAACATCCACACCTGTCGGTCGCGTTCGCCGAAGACTCCGCGCTGCCAGAATCCCGACGGCGTCATCGGCCAGCAACTCATTTCCCAGACCGAGGACGAGGGTTTTCATAGTTAATCCCGCCGGACGGTGCGGAGCAGCCGATGCTCAGGGTCGTAGATGGAAACGAGCAAGGGCATTTGGCCGGGTAAGGCGTGGGTCGCGCAGCCGTGGCAGGGATCATAGGCGCGGAAGGCCATCTCGATGAGGTTGAGAATCCCGTCGTCCACCTGCCCGTTATGGATCAAGCCGCGGGCAGCCTTGTCCACCGACATGGCGATACGGGCGGCGTTGTTCTGGGTTGCGACAATGAGGTTCGCCTTCGTGATGACGCCCCGCTCGTCGGTCTGGTAATGATGGAAAAGCGTGCCGCGGGGCGCTTCCACGACGCCGATCCCCTCACGCGGCGTTTCCCGGGGTATGGTGCGGACCTCGGGGCTGGCGACCTCCGGGTCGTTAGCCAATTCCTGCATACGTTCCGCCGCGTGGAGCAATTCGATCAGACGCGCCCAATGATTGGCCAGCGTATGATGTACCGGCCTGCCGCCCAAGGTTTGGTAGAACTGTTCGTAGGCCGCCTGCGCTTCCGGTGTGGCCATACCGTCGGCGGCGTTTAACCGTGCCAGGGGCGCGACGCCGTAGACGCCGCTGTCTGCGCCTTCATTGAACCCGTTCCAGCCCACGTCTTTCAGGTAGCAAAATTTGATATAGGACCAGGGCTCGACGTGCTCGGCCACGTGCTGCAAGTAGTCTCGCGCCGGGAACTTGACGAACTCGCGGCCGTCGGGGCCGACGACGCGCAGGTCGCCATCGTAGAAATTGACGCGGTTATTCCGGTCCACCAGGCCCATGTAGTACGTTTTGTGCGTGTAGGTGTCCGAAAGAATCCATTCGACATACTTCGGATTCTTGAGCACGACGTCGTTGAAAATCCCCAGGCTGAAACGGGCAAAACGCACGGCGTGCGCCGCTCCCGCGACAAACTGTTGCCGGTCTTCTTCCGTGAGTGCACGGGAGACGCCGCCCGGCAATCCGAACACCGGATGGATGACTTTTCCGCCCGCGAGTGAGATAAGATCGCGCAGTTCCTTGCGTAAGCCGATTACTTCCTTGCCAATCTCCAAACCGACCTTGCCCAGCACGCCCAAGATATTGCGTTCCGCTTTGGGCGCAGTCGGGCCGACGACAAAGTCCGGTCCACCCAGGAAAAAGAAATGGAGCGCGTGGTCCTCGACGTAGAAGGTGCTGTAGACGAGTTCCCGAATCTTCTTGGCGGCGGGTGGGGGGGCCACTTGGTACAGATCGTCCACGGCCTTCGTCGCGGCCATATGATGAGCGGTCGGGCACACGCCGCAAATCCGCGACGTAATCTGAGGCATATCCTCGGCGGGGCGGCCTTCGGCAAACTTTTCGAAGCCCCGCAACTCCGGCACCTGGAAATAGGCGCGCTCGACGTTGCCGGCGTCATTGAGAAAGATGTCAATCTTGCCGTGGCCCTCGAGACGGGTAATGGGGTCAATGACGATCTTGCGGCTCATGGCTGCGGACCTCCATTCGCCGACGGGTGCGCGTAAAGGAACGACGCCGGCAGACTGTACCGATAGAAGGTGCCAACTGGGTCTACGATGTCATCGAGCCGCGCCTCGATCTGTTCCTCATCATTCGAGTCCAGAATGGATGCCAGGGCGGACAGGACCTTGGCGCCTTGGTCTTTGACGTGACTCGTCGGTCCCAGGCACCCGGTGCACGGCATGTTGGCGCCGACACACGGGGCTTCGCAACCGCTCCGGGTAGCGGGACCCAGGCAAAGCAGACCTTGGGCCAGCAGGCATTGCCTGGAATCAGTTAGCATCTCATGGGGCCGTTTGAACTCTTTGATCAAGAGTTTTTCCGGCTTCGAGTCTTTGCGGGGACATTCGTGGCACAAGGCAATGTCCGGTGCGAGCACGGCGCCTTTGGCCGGCAGACGATTCTCGAGGATGGCCATCACCGCGCCCACGATCAGCTTCACGGGCGGGGGGCATCCGGGCAGGTAGTAATCCACGTCAATCGTTTGATCGAGGGACTTCACGGTGTCGTGAAATACGGGCAGCGTCAGCGTGCCTTCGGGCACCTCCGTCCGCCACTGCGGTACCGTGTTTTCGGGGTTCACCACACTGGGCGCTTCCTGATACACGCGCCGGAAAATCCCGGCTTGATGATGCAGGTTGGCCAGCCCCGGAATTCCGCCCAAATGGGAACAACTGCCGAAGGCCACAATTAACTGCGACTTGGCCCGGAGCAATTCCGCCATTTCTTCCTGCTCCGAAGTGCGGATCGCGCCGTTAACAAAACTTACCGCCAGCGCGCCATTCTCCATTGCTTCGACGTCTGCCCGCTTGAAGTCGAGGGCGACGGGCCAGAAGACGATGTCTACCGCGTCCACGACTTTGAGGATGGTTTCGGCGAGGTCCACCACGGCCTCTTCGCACCCGCCGCATGAGGCGCACCAGTAGAATCCCACTTTGGGCTTGCTCATGGGACGCCTCCCGCCACCGGCACGAGCCGCGTACGGCGCGCTTGGGGTTTCGGAGCCAAGCGCAGTGGTCCCAAACGTCGGAGTTCCTCGGTCATCTCATTGATGACCCGCTTCACTTTCTCGCCTTCCGACGCGGAAATCCATTCGAGCCGGAGACGCTCCTCCTCGATGCCCATGCTTTTCAAGAGACGCCGGAGCAGCTTGTATCGGCGCAAGGCCTTGTAGTTTCCTTCCTGGTAGTGACAGTCGCCGGGATGGCACCCACCGATCAGGACTCCATCGGCGCCTTGGCGAAATGCTGCCAGCACAAATTGCGGATCAATTCGTCCCGAACACATGAGTCGGATGATCCGCACGTTCGGTGCATACGCCATTCGCGAGGTACCCGCCAAGTCCGCCGCCGTATACGTACACCAATTGCAAAAGAAGGCTACGATGTCCGGACGGAATGGCCGCGGAGATTCAGAACGGTGTTCGTTAGACATAGGCCATTACCCCCTTTATCTCCTCGTAAATCTGGTCGTCGGTGTAGAGATGCTGCTGCGCCGCACCTGACGGACACGCGGCCACACAGGCCCCGCAACCCTTGCAGAGGGCCTCGTTGATCTCGCTGGTTTGCTTCTCCGCGATGAATGCGATGGCGCTGTATGGGCAAAGCGGAATGCAGGTTTTGCAGCCGGAGCACAGCGCCTCCGCGATAAACGCGGTGTTGGGTTCGAGCTCGACGTGGCCGCGATCCACCAGCGCCATGGCCTCGGCCGCGGCCGCCCCGGCTTGCGCCACGCAATCCGGGATGTCTTTGGGTCCCTGGCAGGCGCCGGCCACGAAGATGCCGTCGGTAAAGGTTGAGACTGGGGCCAGCTTCGGATGCCGTTCGAGGAACCATCCTTCTTTGCTGCACGAGATGTTGAAGGTGCGCCGCACGTCCTCGGTGTCAGCCTGAGGCTCGAGCCCGACCGCGAGCACGACCATGTCCACCGGAATGCGGCGGTGGACCCCGATGAGCGTGTCCTCGGCGCGGATGACCAGTCGCCCCTCTTCTTCCGGCGTAATCGCCCAGTCGGTGACTTCGGCCACGCGCCCGCGGATGAAATGTGTGCCTTCATCCAGCAGCCGGTCGTAGAACTCTTCGTAGCCCTTTCCGGGCGTCCGCATATCAATATAAAAGTTGTAAATCTCGGCGCCGGTGTGTTCGCGGATGAGGTGAGCGAGCTTCAACGAGTACATGCAACACACGCGGGAACAGTAGGCGTTCGTATTCAAATCCCGACTGCCCACACAATGGATGATGGCGACTTTCTGGGGCGTACGTCCGTCGCGTAGAACGACCTCGCCGCCCGTAGGCCCGGAGGCGTTGATCAGGCGTTCCACTTCGAGACCGGTGTAGACGTTGGCATACCGGCCGTAACCGTAAATTGGAAGTCGCTCCGGATCGAACGTCTTGTATCCCGTGGCCAGGACGATCGCGCCGACGTTCACGTCCTGATACGTGTCCGGCATAGCGTAGTCAACGGCACGCGGCTCGCACACTTTCGAGCAGAGGCGACAGTCGCAGCACGTCGCACACGCCAGGCAGCGCGCGGCCTCGGCTTGGGCCAAGGCTTCGGTGTAGCCGGTATGCACTTCGTCGAAACCCTGGCGCTGGGACACTGGGAGTGCCGGCATGGGTACCGGCTTCTTCACCAGGAAGCCGGCAGTATCAGGCTCAATCGAACTTCGATAAGGTCCCTCGAATTCGCGACCTTCCCGCAGGTCCATTCCGTTGACGAAACGGTAAATCGAGATGGCAGCCTTGCGACCGGCGGCCATGGCATTCACCACCACGTCCGGTCCGGTGACGCAGTCGCCACCTGCGAAGACGCCAGGTAGATTGGTTTCGAGCGTTAGCGGATCTACCGAGATGACTCCGCTGCGCGCGATTAACGGAGACGATCTTTCGAGCAAGCCGTGGAGGTCCGGCGTTTGTCCAATCGTGACAATGATGGCGTCGCAGGGTAGGGTGAAATCGGAACCCTCGATAGGGATCGGACGGGGCCGCCCACTGGCATCGGGTTCGCCAAGCCGCATTTGTTGGCACACCAAGCCCATCACCTCTTCCGAACCGAGGATTGCCCGCGGCGCGGTCAGGAAAATCAGCTTGACGCCTTCTTCCTCGGCAGCGGCGATCTCAGCATGGTCCGCCGGCATCTCGGTGCGCGTGCGGCGATAGACGAGCGTGACATCCTCGGCGCCGCAACGCCGAGCGGTGCGGGCCGCGTCCAGAGCCGAGTTGCCCCCGCCAATGACCAGAACCCGTTTGGACAACTGGGTATGGGAGTATCCGAGGTTGACTTGTCGCAGGAAATCGAGACCGCCCCATACCCCGGGTAGATGCTCTCCGGGAACGCTGAGTCGCCGCTCGACGTTCGCGCCAATTCCGACAAACACGGCGGCGTAGTCGCGGCGCAGGTCTTCCAAGGTGTTCTCTTTTCCTACTGGTCTGTTCAACCGAATTTCGATGCCGGTCTTCAAGATTCGTTCAATGTCGGCCCGGAGCACCGCCTGCGGCAGCCGGAACTCCGGAATACCGACGGCCAACATGCCGCCCGGCACCGGCAGCGCCTCGAATATTATGGGCCGGTAGCCCTGCTGCCGGAGAGTGTAAGCGCACATCAAGCCGGCGGGTCCGGCGCCGACCAAGGCGACGCGTTCCGGTCGTTCGAGTTCAGGTTTCGGCAGTTCATAGTCACCGACCCAGTCCGCGACGAACCGTTTGAGACCTGGCACGTTCAACGGATCGTCCAGTCGGTGGCGGGTGCAGCCGGCTGTACACGGATGCGTGCAAATCCGACCGCAGACCGACGGCAGCGGATTGTCCCGCAAGATGACGTCGAGCGCTTCCCGATATTTTCCCCGCGCGATCAACGCGGCATAGCCTTGCACATTCTGATGAAGCGGACAGGCCGCCTGGCACGGCGGGGTTCCCTTGTGCGAAATGGTGAAGGTGTTGGGAACGGCCTGCGGGAACGGGCGATAGATGGCCTTCCGCTGCCCCAAGCCCTCATCGAACTCGGACGGCACGGTGACGGGACATTCTTCGGCACACAGACCACAACCTGTACACTTGGACTCGTCTACAAATCGCGACTTTCGGCGGATACGTGCAGTGAAGTTTCCTACGTAACCTTCGAGCGACTCCACTTCCGAGTAAGTCAAAAGCGTGATGTTCGGATGGGTGCGCACGGCCGTCATTTTTGGGGTCAGGATGCAGGCGGAACAGTCCAGGGTCGGGAACGTCTTGTCGAACTGGGCCATGTGTCCGCCGATGGTGGGATCCCGTTCGACGAGGTATACATGCTTGCCGGAATTGGCGAGGGTGAGCGCTGCATGGATGCCGGATATTCCGCCGCCGACCACCAGGACTCCCGGGTTCACGGGCACCCGTCTACGTTCGAGCGGC
The DNA here is from genome assembly GCA_016209895.1 of Candidatus Hydrogenedentota bacterium. Taxonomy (GTDB): domain Bacteria; phylum Hydrogenedentota; class Hydrogenedentia; order Hydrogenedentales; family SLHB01; genus JACQVH01. Next base: position 34,314 of record JACQVH010000176.1, read on the forward strand.
TCGTGCAAAACCACCCGCCGGACCGCGGCGGCAACCAAGGCCTTGGCCTTGTCCGTGGCGGCATCGCCGTCCGTCGTAACCCAACTCACGTGTTCCCGGATGTTCGCCATCTGGAAGAAGTAAGCGTTCACACCGGCTTCGCTGAGGACCCGGCGGAACGTGGGTTCATGCATCAGAGGAGAACAGGACGCGACGACCACTCGATTGAGGCCGAGTTCCTGAATTTCCTTCCTAATTAGCGCTTGGCCTGGGTCCGAACACATGAACTTGTACTCACGGGCGCAAACGACGTACGGCAGCGATTCGACGGATTTGATTATCACGCCGATGTCTATCTTGCCGGCGATGTTGACGCCGCAATGGCAGACGTATACGCCGATTCGCGGCTTGCCGTTCGGCAGTGCATCATGCGTGGACATAGTGTGTTGCCCTCCTCGCGGCGACCACCGGGTGTAGCGGGACGAACAGACGTTGCAGGCCCAACTGCTCGTCCGGGATACCCATCGCCATTCCCATCAATTGCGAGAAAAACGCGACCGGCAATTCAATCTTCTCGTCGAATTGGCGGCTCAATCGGTTCTGGTAACATTCCAGATTGAACTGACAGAACGGGCATAGCGTGACCAGTACGTCCGCGCCGCGACGTTTGGCTTCCTTCAGTAAGAGATAGTTCAGCCGCAAACCTACATCTTGAATGGTCCCAGTGAGCGAGCCGCCACAGCAGCGCGTCTTGAGCGGCCAGTCAATCGGTTCCGCTCCTAACACTCGCATCAAGCGGTCCATCGTCGTCGGATGGTGGGGATCATCGAATTCCGCGTAAGGCCGGACCAACAGGCATCCGTAGTAACAAGCGACGCGCAGGCCGACCAGGGGATTGGTCACTTGGGCGGCCAGCGCCTCGAGACCAACGTCGTTGACAAATACGTCCAACGGATGGCGTATCTTGACTCGGCCCTCGTAGCGCAAGTCCACGGACTGCAGTCCGGCATCAATCCGGTTGCGGAGCGAGGGATATTGCTCGAGCTGTTTCTGCGTCTTGACCATGACGAGATAACAGGCGCTGCAGGGACAGATGAGCTGGGTGGGTCCTTCCGAGGGCGGCGCCCCTTGCTGTTCGGTCAGTGCGAGGTTGCGCGCGGCCAACGCGAACGCCTTGTCTTCGTCCACCGACATGTAAACCGTCGCCCCGCAACAGTTCCAGTCGTCGAGGTGGGCGTAGGGAAACTTGAGCGCCTCCATTACGGCGTGGAGGGACTCTTCGTAGGCCCGCCCGCTTTCCCGGAAAGCGCAACAACAGCCTGGAAAGAGAAGGTACTTCATAATACTCCCCCTTGCCCGGTACCGCGGCGAACCCGTCCAACTGGGCGTTGGTCCACCCGGGGTTCTGGGCTATCTACGTGCGCCGGAAGCCAGCGCTAAATCCCGAGTCAGGTCACGTTCCTTGCGACCGACTCCGGTCAGCAGCTTGCGGAGCGGTGTCATTTGTTTGCAGCAGGAGTCGCATCTGGCCACGAGCCGCCCGCGCCACCAGAGCCGCCATCCGAGTCCGGTCCGCCTGAACAGCATGAAGGGATTCGTTTTCAAGTACATTCCCACAATGACCCGCCCTTCGCAGTTGCGGCCGTTGCGTTGCACCACGTTGAAGAACTCTCGCGCCAGGGCCGGAATGGCGAACCACCGCGGGTAGCACCGCTCTTGGATGGCCTTCTGCTTGAGCGCGTACATGATGTCGGTAATCTTGATTTGGCGGGGGCACTCGACCGTGCAGTTGTAACAGGAAGCGCACATCCAGATGGCGGAACTTCGCAGGACTTCCTCGCGAAAGCCGGCCCGCGTCATGGCAATGATCTTTCGTGGCGAGTAGTCCATATACATGGCCACGGGACAGGAGCCGGAACAGGTGCCGCATTGGATGCAGCGGTTGAGGTTTTCTCCGCCGGGCATTGCCATGATTTCGCGGGCAAACCCTGCGTCCAGTTCCCCCTCGTACTTGAAGCGCTGACGTCGATCCCATTTCTGCATGACCAACCTCCCGTGACGGATCACAGTGCTGGTGGTGCTCATCAGATGACGCGGTCACGGCGTGGGTGGAAGATTACGGCGTGTAAGGTCCCCCTGCGCCCCCTAAATGTAGCTCGGTATACCTCCGAGAGAAACGAGGACCACCCGCTCTGCGTACCGTCGCGCCCCCCCATGGGCTCAGCGGCGGATGCATCGCACACACAGCACAGATGCGATCAGGCTTCACAGATGCTTCCCCCTACTTAATCAAGATATAACATAGCACAACCGTCTCTGCAAAATCAAGAGAGAACTTTGGTGGACGACCGAGCGTGGCAGGAAAAACTAACTTAGAACCGTGCCCGGGGTTCCGAGTACAATTCCTACGGTCGGTTCATGGAAGATGAATACGTCATGTTGAGAATCCTGGTCGGAATTCTTCCGGATAGCGATACGTGAACCAGATACCTAAGGGAGTTCGTCCTCCCAAACGGAGAATGGCGAGAGGAGGTAACAGGACGAAAGCGAGTCCGGCACGGAGGTCGGACGCTACTTCCTTGGTTTCGCCGGTACTGACGTGAGAATCCCGTGAGATTGCGGGTTATCTCTGGGGATTAGTCGGGCGTTGAGGGATGTTTCGGGGATTTGGTACGATGGAGCCTCCAAGGAGACATTCTATGGCGTTATTGAACCTCGTTTTGTATCCGGACGATCCGTTGACCAAGGTGGCGGAGCCGTATACAGACGTCGGGCCGGAAGTCGCGAAGCTGGCCGAAGAGATGCTCGAGACAATGGCCACCTACGAGGGCGTGGGATTGGCCGGACCCCAGGTCGGCGTGGCCAAGCGCATCCTCGTAGCACGTCCGCCGGAAGGCGAGGCAATGTGCCTCATCAATCCTGAGATTTACGAGATGGAAGGCCGCGAGGAAGGCGAAGAAGGCTGCTTGAGCCTGCCGAACATTTACGCCATGGTGCCGCGGGCTACCCGCATTCGGGTGCGCGCGTTGGACGCCGCCGGTCAGCCGATAGATTTTGAGGCGCGCGATTTCCCGGCGCGCATTATTCAGCATGAAGTGGACCATTTGGATGGCGTTATGTTCTTGGATCGGCTGGATATTCTGACGCGCCAGGGAAAACTTCAGGAGTGGGAAGAGGTTCGGGAGCGATTATTGGCGGCCGTGGTCCGGGGGTGATCGGGTAAATGCTTATTCATGTGCCTTCGGTGGAACGTCTCATCGAGGCCTTTCGGCGGTTGCCCGGTATTGGGAAACGTACGGCGGAACGGCTGGCGCTGCACGTGTTGAGCGCTCCGGCGGAATTGGCCGAGACGCTCAGCGACGCCGTACGCGACGCCCGTTCCCGCATAACCACGTGCGACATTTGCGGCAACCTCACTGAGGCCAATCCTTGTACGATTTGCGCGGACGAACGCCGCGACCATTCCGTGGTCTGCGTCGTAGAACGGCCCGCCGGCGCAATGGCTATCGAGAAAGGCGGCACCTATCGCGGCGTTTATCATGTGCTGCACGGAGTGCTGAATCCGTTGGAAGGGATCGGCCCGGCCGAATTGAAGATCGAGGGTCTGCTGGAACGCGTGCGCCGCGGCGGGGTCCGGGAAGTCATCGTCGCTACCAATACCACGGCCGAAGGCGAGACGACCGCGCTCTACCTTTCGAAGCAAGTCAGCGCGCTGAATGTGGCCGTGACGCGGATTGCTCACGGCGTTCCCATGGGCGGCGGCCTCGAATACACGGACGACCAGACCCTTCAACGCGCACTCGAAGGACGAACCCGACTGTAGCGGTTCGCGGCGACCTCAGACAGGCGTCGTCGGAGCCTCCGACTTTCCGGCCAGATACTGCAGAAGGCCGGCTAAGAATCCGAAGATTCCCGCCATGTCCTGCGTGAAGACGATGCCATAGTAGCGGAGCAGGTTGCCGAGTGAGAGGTGTGTCCACACCGCCTTCCGGCGAAAGATACGGAGATAGGAATAGACGGCAAAATGCGCCAATGCCGCCGGCCACCAAACCGGGGAAACGCCGAAGGCAAGTCCAAGCCCGATGAGGAAGAGAACGTAGTTTACGACCGTGAAGACGTAGTGGTGAGGTTGCTGGAACGCCATGCCGGCGCTTCGCGCGTACCGGAAATACTTCCGATACAGCCCTCGGTACGAATTGGCCGCTTCCCAATAGACCTTCGCTTCCGGTGCGACAACCTCCTTGAATCCTTTCTCCCGGATACGAAGATCGAAGTAGGTGTCTTCGCCGACGGTCATATGTTCCGGATAGCCGCCGACCGCGGTCCAGACGTGCCGCCTCAACGCCAAGGAGCGGCTGGACGGCAGGAAATTTCGTTGGGTCAGGTGCGTTTTCACGTGCAAGTGCGAGAAGCAGTACTGAATGGGCGTTTCACACAAATGACCGTAGTACCCTCCCACAATTTCGACGGCGGGGTCCGCTTCGAAGGGAGCAACGATCCGTTCGAGCCAGTCGTTGGCAATCACGCAGCCCATGTCCGTGATCGCAATTAACTCGAAGGTCGCGTTCCGAATGGCGATGTTGCGTCCCCGAGCGATATTGCACTTGTCTTGGATGAATTTCACCGGAACGGCGCAATTATTTATTCGATCCGTGACCAGCTCCACGGTGCCGTCATTTGACCCGCCGTCTACAATGACCAACTCATCGGGCAGGCGGGTGAAGTTGTTCAGGTCCTCGAAGAAACGCTGAATGCTCGTGCGCTCGTTAAAGATGGTCATGATCAGCGAGACCTTCTCATGGCGGGGCGCGTCTATGGCGTCAACGGGCTGCACTTCGGAGACAGCCTGATCCGTCCGACGGGTCTGACGCGTCGGACCGTTTAGTGCGGGACATGAATCGAGGGGCCTATGGTTCCAACGTAGCGCGCTCACCCCGGCGCAGGATCACAAACCGAATCCCGTTAGAAACCGTCGCGGTCTGTTCTTCGGGATTGTACTCGGTAATTTGCCACGGGTCATACAGCAGGTCACCGATCTGGTATGAGCCGAGTTTAGCGTCGGAACCCGCCAGGTGCAGGATAATGGAGAATCTTGGCGTACCTTGCGCGGAAACCAAGAGCCCCCGCAGTTCGGCGCTGACTTTCGGGACGATCTTTCCGATCCCAGTTTGAGTAGTAGCGGGGGAAGTGACCTCGGCGGACGTGGTAGCCTGCTTCAGGCCCGTACCCGCATCCGTGCGGGTTTCGGCGGCCGCGGCCGTGGCCGGCGGCCCTACTTCGAAGGGAGTCGCTAGTTCAGTCCCGGCCGTCCACCATTTCAAGAGGAGCCGATAATTACCGGGAGATAACTCATAGCTGGAGGTAATTTCCTCGCGCCCGATCACCGCGGCCTCGAGAGTTTTCTCGAGTTGCCAGGATTCATTGCCGATCTGGCGTTCCAGGATGCCCATCAAGGCGTTGCGTTGGCGCGTGGCGGCAAGCGTCAGAACATAAGGGCGCGTCCCGGCGTTGCGCAGGCCTACGTCAACCTTGTAAGTCCCGGGTGATTTGCCCGGTTGTGTGCTCGGCAACGCCCTCACGACGGGACGGGGTCCGAGTAATCCGGCCGCGTCCGTACTTATGAATGCCGCCAGGACGAGCCCCGCCGGTACCGCAACGACGAAGCCGCTTCGGAAAGCGCTGACCGGACGCAACGCGATGGCGGCGGCCAGAAGCAAGCCCAGGTGGGCGAGCATCACCGACACGACGCCGGGGCGGTAATACCAGGTGTTTCCTTCGCGGAAAGCTGCCGCAATCGCCCCTGTCCGATAGAAGCACTCGTGGATGAGAAACGTGGTGATGACCGCGCCGACCACCCATAGGATGAGTATCACGGAGCCTCGAACGCTTCGATCCCCGACCAGCGAGATACCGGCCAAGAGCACAATCACCAGAATCACCAGCGCGATGATGCCGAGTAATATCCCGTTTGCGGCGCCGGGACGAAGTACTGCCGAAACCAGGGACGAGTTATCGCCGAAGATCGGCGACAGGAGTGCAAGAAACAGGGCCAGTGCCGCAGCCCAAACCACCCACGCATCGGCCTGGATTACGAATCCGCCCTGTGGCCGCGCCAAGCGTTGGAGAAAAGTACCCTTGGTGCGCGGCACGTCCAGGGCTTGATTTGCCGAGGAGGCGCGCGTCAAAACGTCGCGGGCCTTCGCGAGGTCGGCTTTAGCCCGCAATAGCTCTCCTTCGATGATATCGAAGCGGTTCCGGTCAATCTCTCCGACCTTCAAGCGGCCTCGGGCCAAGTCCATTTGGGCATTCAAGGCTTCGCCATCGTTAAAATAGTCGTTCTTCAGTTGCTCCAATCGCGCTCGGTAAAAGACGACTGCCGCCTCGGCGCGCTGCTTGTCGGCGAGGCCGTCCGCGCGCAGCTCTTCAAGCCCTAAGGGCGCAATCGGTTCCGGATGACGCATGCGCTCGACTTCCCGAAGGCGCCGCTCGGCGCGCTCCCGGTGGTCAAACGCCTCGCGCAATGACTCGAGGTGTGAGTCCAGCAGCGAAAGGCCACCGTCCGGCTCGGGCGGGAACGTGACTTTGGTCCCCTCCTTCGGCAAGTGTTCCATCGTCAAATCCACGTAACCGCCGGCCGCATGGGGATCGCGTACCGCCAGCCAGCCCCGCAGATTTTGTTGCCGATGCTCCAGGCTGTCGCGCCGTTTCCGGAGTTTTTCCACGGACTCTTGGTAGGTAAAGAACGCGGTTTCGCCGACGCGAACCGCGAGCTGGGCCTCGGCGATCTTTTCCTGGGTAGATGCCAGTTCGATGGCTACTTCCATGAGCCGTTGACGCAGTTCCTCATCGAGGTCCGCTCGGGCGAGGCGGATGCGGGTCAGTTGGCCCTGTAACTCGGCTTGGCTACCCGCGGTTCCACTAGCGAACCCGGCGTCCACCCGTCGGACCTCGAGGGCCTCGGCTTGCCGCTTCATTTTGTGCTCGAGACTGCACAGAATCCGCAACGAGTCGAGGACCTCGAGCGGCACCGTGCTGACCTTCTCAGTCCCCTCCTCCGCCGGCAGGACGCGCTCTTCTTCGAGCGGAGTTTCCTCGACAGCATCGGGCTTCGGACGCTTCACCTTGCGAAGGAATTGCGGATGGTCTTTAAGATGGATTTCCGTCAGACCCGACGGGATTTCGTCGGGCCGTGGGATGCGGATTTTCTGGCGGCAGGCCACACACTTGCCCGGACGCCCATACATGGCCTCCGATACCTTCATCTTTTGGCCACAAATACAGTAAATACGTAAGTCTGCGGTCTTACCACCGGGCATAATACTCTCCCACCAGCGTCTTTGATGACACTAGACGGAATCCTAGTCTTTTTGCAAGTTCTGCGTGTTTGCGAGGGCCCGATAATTCGATCAAATGAGCACGTCCAACTGGTCTCCAATGAATGCTAACATCTGACGGGCGCGGGCCATGCCGGTATGGTAGCGCCGCAAGTGGTCGTAGCCGGCTTGGGCGATGTTCCGGGCTTCGTCGGGATGTACCCGGAAATGGTCTAATTTCGATTCCAGACTCTCGAGATCGTCGAAGAAAACTGCCGAGATGCCATTCTCAAAATTGTATGGAATATGGATTGGCACACGCTCGGCGAGCAGCAAGCAGCCGTGTGCCGGAAGTTCCCAATAGCGCACCGTATCGTAACCAAAACCGAAGAAGTTCAGACCGATTAGCGCGCCATCGAGGGCGTTCGCGTAGTCTTCCTGTGAGTATTGGACGTCCAACGAGCATTCGAGCCGGGATTCCAGATGTTCGAGATACAGGCGCCGCAATCCAAACCGGCGGTGCCCGGCCCAGAACACGCCTTTGCGGTTTGCATCGGACAGAGCCGGGACGCGGCCGTCCGGATAGGCGAATGGCAAAGGATACAGACCGGGACCGTAGTCCACGCACGCCAGCATTTCCCGCTTGAAATAGGCAGTGATCGGGCATCCGGCCAGGTATTCTGCCATTTCGGCCCGGTGGTCGAGGGGATCGTCTTGCTGGTCTACGAGAAGGAGCGGTGTATCTCCGGCAGCCTCGATAATTCGCTGCGCAGCGTCTCGCTCCAAATGTCGCTCGATATCCCCAAAGAGAATCAGATCAAACTGCCTTTCGCGGAGCGCCTTTAGGAGTTCTATCAAGTTAAATCGGGTTCCGGGCCAATCAAAGAGGCAAGGGTAGTGCGCGAGGCGGTCGGGCTGGTAACCGTGCAACGATGGCTTCCAAGGAAAATCCACGACGTTTTCGCTGCCCAGGATTCGGCACAGCCCATCGTAGAGCACATCCAGACCGTAATTGGGTCTTTCGTGCGTGATCATGAGGACACGGGGAGAACGAGCCGCTGGCGTGGATCGAGGATACCGGTTGTAACCTGATCCCGCTGCCGGGACCGCGTTCGTAGTATTGCCTTCAGGCAGTGTCTCTTTACCATCGGTACTGTATCTGTCCAGTTGACACCGGACCGCCTCCGATGGCGCCGCGTATTCGATCGATCGGAGCAGGCGTAGCACCATATCGTCATCTCCGATGCGATGCCAGAACTCGGCCTGACATTGATAGGCTGCGTGAAACGTAGGAGCCAGAGACAGGATCTCGTAGAAATGGGTCTGGGCGGTGAAAAACCGTTCCAGGCGCCCGTCCGGACGGAGGTGTTTGTCCAGCGCCAGCAGGCAGAGTTGCATTTCGGCGGCAATGACAGCGGCCGTTTCCAGCTCTCGGCGATAGCTCTCCGGAATTAGCGCGAGCACTTCATACGCCCAGCCCGGGTGTCCCGCCGAGAACAATCTGCGGGCATGTTCTACTGGATTGTACGAATCCCGGACGGCGACCAGGGCGTCGCCCCAGTCCAGGTAAATCGCGAATCCATCCGCCCGAATCGCTTTTCCTAATGTGGCTAGGTGGGAATCCCGGTCAGTTGACGCGTCTGCCGGTTCCATCAAAAACAGGATAAAGCCGTTTGGAGTCAGCATCGAGAACAATTGAGCGAAAGACTTGGAGTTCAACCACTCACTACTGAGAAAGATACCGTCACAGGCCTCGCCTAACGGCGGCAAAACCTCAGTTTTTGAGTCAGGGTTTGCGGCGGGTTGAGCAGGTTCTGACGGTATTTGTACGATTTCACGGGCGGGTCGGAGCGCGCTTGCCAGCGCGGCAGCCTTGCCACCAACCGTGGCGATCCGTCGGACAAAATTCGGTATGCGCGCGGCCAGAGAGCTACTACCGGCCTCAGTAATCCCCGTGCCAATCATCCTGAAACGCTTTCGACAATGTTACTCGGGACTGGTGTGGACCACCGCTTCCACCGAAAGTCCCACTCTTGGATTCTCCGGACAATAATGCAACATCTCGAAGCCGATCACCTTGCCGTCGCTGTCCTTCATGAGCACTACCTCCTCGGCAGTCTCCTCGCAGATGTGCTCCTTCGAGGGGTCATCGAACCACACGGTCAGGGTCTGGCCCA
>JACQVH010000181.1 GCA_016209895.1 Candidatus Hydrogenedentota bacterium
GCATTCGAGGCTGCCCTGGGCTGTGCGAAATTGGAGTTGATCCGCTATGATTCGTCGGCTGTTTCAGGGTTTTAGATTGAAGGACGGAAGATGCAATCACGATTCATGTTGATGGTTGGTTGGTTTGCCTCTGGTATGGCTGGGGCCGTGGTGCTGGACGAAGTCGCCCGCGTCGAGGGTGATTATCTGAAATTCGCCATCGCGCCCAACGGAGGCGGCGCCATTGAGGAACTTACGTTGCTGTCCTCCGGCCATAACTTTTCCGGGCGAGACGGATTGCTTCAGGAAGGGTTTGGGGTAGGCAGTCCGTACGTGCCAAACCGACGGATCAACGAGAAGCTCGAGGCCCTGGAGGAGATAGCGGATCGCCCCGTGTTGCGGTATTCGTATGATTGTGATGGACCGCAGGTTCGAGGCCTTCATGTCACACGCACGCTGGAATTGAATCGAGGCCAATCATGCCTCCGCGTACATTGGGCAATCGAGCATAAGGGCACGGAGGAACTCTGGCTGTCCCCTTGGGTCGCGAATGACGTATTGCCGGGCGGTAATTTTGATTCTAGTGATCGCATTGACGTGCCGACGCTGGGCGGTGTTGCCCAAGCGAAGCAAGGCGGCTATTTCCCAGCTTCCCGAAATTGGATCGCAACGACGGACCCCGCCGCGAAGGAGAGTATATTCGCCGTTTTCAATGCGGACCTGACACATTCATTCCTCGCCATTCGTGATACCGAGGACAAGACCTGCAGTTTCCAGGTAGCGCTGGTGCCGCGTCCGATGAAGCCGGGCGAAAAATGGGAAACGGCCTATCGAATTGGTCTAGTGCGCGGCTTGAGTCATGTAGATTTCGCCTCGGACGAACTGGCGGTGCAACTGGACTATCAGCCCGGCGTACTCGAGGTTCGCATCGCCGCCACGAAACACCTGCCGAGTATGGAACTGGAAAGCAGCGTTCGCACCGCGGGCGGCGAGGTCTGGCGACTTCCCGGGCAGCGGTTTGCGATGGAACCGAATAAAGTCGTGTTATGCCGATACGACTGGACGGCCCCAGCCGACGGCGTTTACGAGTTCCTGGCTCAACTTAAGTCGGACGGGAAAGTCTACCCAATAGGCAAAGAAACCGCTTCACCCCATGGCGGCATAGATACGCAATTTATCGTGGGCAAGCCAGGCAGGGCGACGATGGAGGCGTGGACCGACGCGCCGTATGCGTTGCAGCGGCGTCCGCGCAAGTTGCGCCGCGCGCTCGCGACTTCCGGCGACACGGCCATCTGGTTCGAATCGTCGCTTGAGAAAGTCTTTCAAGAAGATGTGCCGGAGCCTGTCGGGACCGTTCAAAGCACCTATCATTTGAGCTTGGCTCGCAACGAATCCGAGTCGTTTCAAATCGTGCTTCGCCCGCCCGAAGGCAAGGACCTCGCGGGCATAACGGTCCAGGCGCGGGACTTCGTCCACACCCAAAGCGCCGCGCGCATTCCGCCGGCGAACATCGTCATTTCGCGGGTCGCTTACCATCCCGTCACGGTGCCGAGTTACTTCGAAGGTCCAACCGGCAGTTGGCCGGACGCCTTGCCCCCGTTTCAACCATTCACGGCGACCGGCGGACAAAACTATCCGGTCTGGATTACGGTCTCGTGTCCGCGGAAGGTCCCATCCGGCACTTACACCGGCATGGTTGAGATCAGCGCCGCCGGCCTTGAACCGGTGGAGCTAAGGATCGAAGCGAGTGTATTCGATTTCGACTTGCCGGTCACGCCCGCCTTGAAAACGGACTTCGGTTTCTGGACGGACGAGGCGGTGCGGTCGTGCCAAGTCGGGGGATTCCGCGGCACTCGAGCCCAGCTACTCAACGCCTACCTCGATAACGCGCTTCGTCACCGAGTTACGCTCCGGGAACTCACCGCGTTTCCGAGCGAGAGTGCGGACTATGCCGCTACGTTGGGTGACTTCGAGCCGAGACTCGTGGATTCCCTAAAGCGCGGCGTCACCACGGTTTCGGTTCCGCCCTCCTTATTAGAGGTCCCCGAACAATTGAAACAGGCGGGCGCATTCATTGCCGAACATCAACTCGAGAAGCGCGTCTTCTGTCAGTTTGCCGATGAACCACCGCCGCCGACTTGGGAACGTCTCAAGGAAGGTATGCAACATTGGAAGGACGCCGCGCCGCATGTCCCCCTCATGCTGACCGCGAGCGGACTGCAACCGTTGCTTCTGGACCCGGTAGACATCTGGGCGGTCCATCTCCAAATGTTCGATACCGTCAATAACCGTCCCGTCATGAGCCGCATCGCTCAAGGCGGCGAAGTCTGGTGCTACGTGAACCGCATGCCCTCGCGCCCTTACGGAAACTTCTTCATTGATTACGCCGGAATAGAGCATCGCGTTCTGTTCTGGCAGGCGTGGGCGCTCGGCATTCGCGGGTTCCATTATTGGGGTGTCAACTACGCGGAAGAGGGACCAGACCCCTGGGAGAATCTGCTCGATATTACCCCCGTCAACGGCGACGGCTTCCTCGTGTACCCGAGTGCGGAAGGACCGGTCAATTCCCAGCGTTGGGAAATTATCCGAGACGGAATCGAGGACTACGACTACTTGGTGCTGTTGCGGGCGGGAATCCGCCGCCTGGCGAAGTCGGGCGGCCAAGAGGCGCTCTTGAAGCGGGCGCAGGCCGCCGGAAACCTGGAGCAGATCGTCCCCGACTTGGTCCAATTTTCGCGCGATCCGCAAACCCTGAGCGCCAAGCGGGACCAGATCGGAAAGATGATCGAGGAATTGAATCACGCCGCCCCACCGGTGGCTCCTGACTCCTGACTCCCGTCTCCTGACTACTCGCGATAGGTTCACTCCCCAACTTCAATCAGTTCATGAACCCTCTTCCGCAGCGCCGGGATCAACTCTTCCTCGAACCAAGCATTTCGTTTGAGCCACGCGAGATTGCGAAACGACGGGTGCGGGAGCGGGAAGTACTGAGGCGCGTATTGGCGCCACGCCCGCACGATTTCGGTCAAGGAATCCTTCGTGCGCGCGCCGAGATAATGTGTTTGAGCGTATTGCCCGACGAGTAACGTTGTCTCGATATGGGGCAAGTGCGCCAGTAAACGGCCCAGCCAATGTTCGGCGCATTCTTTCCGGGGTGGTAAATCGCCGCCGCGCGCATCGCGCCCCGGATAGCAGTAGCCCATGGGAATGATGGCGATCCGTGACTCGTCATAAAATCCCTCACGGGAAAGGTCTAGCCATGAACGCAACCGGTCGCCGCTCGGATCGTTCCACGGAATACCGGTCGCGTGCACGCGCGTGCCCGGGGCCTGACCTACGATCAGCAGGCGCGCGGACGTGCGCGCGCGCAGGATGGGCCGGGGTCCCAGCGGCAGAAAGTCCGCGCAAATTCGGCAGGCCCGGACTTCCGCGAGCAGCGCATCGAGAGAGCGCTGGAGTTCGCTTCGGGAACGCGAATTTGAGATTTGAGACTTGAGGTTTGAAATGGACCGGCTACGTCCCGTCATTGTTGGAAAAGACTCTTCTGTACAGAACGCTGCCCGAATTCAGTTTGGCGTGATTTTCCCGAGGAGAGCGGGGCGCCGCGCACCCGTCGCGCCGGGGATAAGTGTAGGTGTTCCGCATATCGTCTCATTGGCCAAGATGGTGCAGCCGACGACGTCATGGGCGGGGCCAGGCAACCCATACTCGTCGCTCGTGCGAACCACGGTATCCGGCAACCCGTTCCTGAGGCATGCCATCAAGGTCTTATTCAGGACACCTCCGCCGCTTACGACAAATCGCGCGACTTCGTATTGGGGCTTCACAAACCGATTATAAGCGCGGATGATGCTGTAGGCGACGGCGGTCGTGACGGTCGCAATCAGATCTTCGAACGAACGCCCCTTGCGCGCCGCGAGTGCGTCGCGCAGGTAGCCATCCGCGCCGAAGTCTTCGCGAGCGGCACCCTTGGGCGGGACCCGGCCCAAATAAGGATGGTCGAGAAGGTACTCCAGAAATTCGTCAATGACGACGCCCCGACCCGCGGAGGCGCCGTCCTGGTCCGTCTCATGGGTTCCGGCCGTAAGGAGTCGCACCGCCCCATCTATAGCGAGCATACCCGGTCCGGTGTCAAATGCGATCACGGTTTCGATCTTGGGCGGTACCACCACTATCCTTGGAGTGCCGCCGAGATGCAGGCACACGACGGTTCGGTTCTCCTTGGCAAACAGCAGCCAATCGGCGTACGCGCTGATCGGGCTACCCTGTCCGCCGGCGGCCAGGTCGCGGGCGCGAAAGTCGGAGACTACCGGAAGCTGCACTCGCTCGGCGATCATCGCCGGTTCGCCCAGTTGCAGCACCCCTACCGAAATGCTGCCCCCGCGAGGCGGTGACAAGGCAAGGGTATGCCCGTCACTCGCGACGAAATCCACTTCGATGCTTTCTTCTTTAGCCAGATTGATCATTTCGCAGGCCGCTTCCGCGAGCTGCTCGCCGACTTCGCAATTCAGTAGCCCCATTTCCCTCGCGTCGAATCGCGCGGCCATCAACCGAGTGCGCAATCCGGCGGTCAGGGCGAAATGCTGGTGCCGCACCAGCTTGATGTGCAGACCCGGACCGGCACCCTTGATGCGGAGCAAACAGGCGTTGATACCGCGGCAGGTGGACCCCGCCTCCAGACCGATGCCATAGCGCATTTCCTTTTTTCGGATCGCATTCAAATTCATCTTACGGCACCTTCACGATGTCTACGTTCGTAAAGTAGTGGCGAAGGATATCGCGATAGGAAGAACCGGCCAGCGCCCGGCCGCGCGCACCGTGCTGGCACAACCCGACCCCATGTCCGCGTCCACCTCCCATGAAAGTATAGTTTACCACAGCACCCCGACTCCGTTCCGCATCAATTATAAACATTGCGCTTGGAAGATTCCCAAATGCAAGTCGAATGGGAAGCTCTTTGCGGATGGTTACCGTCCCTTCGGTGCCGGTGACGCGAACCCACTTCAAGCGGCCGCTTACGCCGCGGTCGCCTAACTCTATGTTTCGTACCGCCCCAATTGCGTATTGCCGATTCAAAACACGGCTGAGTTCGTCCGCCGTGAATTCCCGCTTCCATCGGAACGTGTTGGTATCGGCGCCGCAATAGGCCTGCGGAGGATGCCGGAGCCAGTTCTCGATCCCGGAGTCCACGAGCGCGTACGACCTCCCGGGTGACACGGCCACGACATCGCTGACTCCGCGCAGCACCGGGTCGGGCGGCGCCGACCAAGCCGTGTCGTTGTCTTCGGTATGACCTCCGCAGTTCGCGCTGAAAACCGTGGGCACAACTCGGCCTCCGGCGCTGAGAACCTGACCTTCCGTGGCGGCTACAGCCAGGTCCGTCGCAGCGGTATGCTTGGTACGCCCGGAATACGCCCGGCAGTGTTCGAGGCTGCAAAAATCAAAACCTTCCAACTCATGCCTTAGTCTTAGATTCGCGACGGAATCGCTGCGCGCCGCGACCGCCTGCGCTTCGAGCGCTTCGAGGGGCCAATCCGACGGCATTTCGGCGGGTAGCACGCCCTTCAGATAGGTCTCGAGCCGCTGAATCTCGTACGCCTCGATTCGCCCTTCCGGTCCGATCCCAACTTCGATGGTTCCCGAGTAGATCGGTGCGCGGTCTTTCTCCTGCTGAACACCGGCGTAGCCCGTCATCAGAGATATGCCGGCATCGGAACTCAGAGACGCTGGGATCGGAACGGTCCAGGTGGCGCCGGTTGTTTCTTCTTTGAAGGTAAGAGAGGCGCTTCCCGATTGTCTAGTCTGCGCTCGAATCCAGCACCACTGGTTCTGTTTTTCCAACTCCGCCTTGAGTGATTCGGCCTGTTCCTGGGTCTCGAAGTGGGCCACGGAAATCCACCGAATTCGGTTGTCGAGAACGACATCTGAGTCCGTCCCGAATTGCTCACCGAAAAGGAGCGTTTGCGGGGAATATCCCTTGGCCCGCCAACCCTCAACGTATGCCTCCGACTCACTGCGTTCGTGCGCCTTGAAGGTCTTGGCGAAAACGTGAAACGTTTGGCGTGCGGGTACGACGCTACTGGCGCGGAGCGCGTATGTGCCCGCCGAAAGAACGCGCTTTCCCAATGGTGAATCCAGTTCCAATTTCCCCGGGGAGGAAAGCGCGAATTCACCCAGATGGTGGGCCACACGGATACGCAAGAGACGCTCGGACGTCACCGTATAGGCTTCATTGGACGGAGGTCCTACCGGTATAGGCCTCTGCCAGCCGGTCTGAATCGGTTTCCCGTGGCCTGGACTTCCAGGACGCCATGGCCAACTAAAGCAACCGTGAACAAACATCGAAGCGACCAAGACGGTCACAAGCGCAGCAGCCATGCACGGCGATCTGCGAAGTAGTGGGATCCCCGGTCCTGGTTCTCCAGTTTCCTGCACTGTGGTCCCCGAGATCATCTTAGTCCTATTCAAGCACGCGGTAATCGAGGGTTGAGTACCGGCCTTGTTCGAGGTCGCGAGCCAGGATAAAGAGATAATCGCTGAGGCGGTTGAGGAACACCAGGACATGGGTTGCTTCGAAAGTCGGCATCAGCTCTTTGAGACGTACCACGCTCCGTTCGAGACGCCGCGCGACGGTGCAAGCCACGTCGGCGTGAGCGGAGACCAAGTTAGAGGCTGCGACGACGAAGGAACAGGGGAGTCTTACACGCTCTTCCAGGCGCTACTGCTCGGCCTCCAGTTTTGCGATATGCTCGGCACCCAACTCCAGTTTCCGGTATTCGGGGTGCTTGTTCACGGGGTCGCTGCACGCGCTGCCAATTGGAAACATGGTATGCATCACCCAGAGTAGGAACGCGGCGTGATTCTCCGCCTCGGAAAGGCTTTCGGCGAGGATAGCCTGGCGCAAGAGTCCGATCTGCGCGCGCAATTCATCCACGTTGCCGACGCACTCCATAATCGGGTGGCATTTGGGAAAGTGATCCCCGCTCAACGCCCGGGTCTGCCCGCCATCCCCTTTCTTCGTGGTCACTTGCGATTTCATGGCTACGTCACCGTGAGCATGACCGGGCAATGATCGGAGCCCCGCACATCGGGCAGTATCAGCGACTGTTTCACGCGCGGCAGAAGCTCTTCGTTGACGCAGAAGTAGTCAATCCTCCAGCCAATATTCTTCTCACGAGCCCGGGCCCGATAGGACCACCACGTATAGTGCCCGGGTTCTTTGCGAAAATATCGAAACGTATCCACGTAACCGGCGCCCAGAAACTTGGACATAGCCTTTCGCTCTTCAATGTAATAGCCCGCGCTGTTCTGGTTGTCTTTGGGCCGAGCCAGATCAATCTCCTCGTGAGCGATGTTGAAATCGCCGCAGATAACGACGTTCACGCCCGCCGCGCGCAGACCGTTGCAGAATTTCAGCATAGCCTGACAGAAGGCGAGCTTGTAATCGAGTCGAGCACGCTCCGGCTGGCTGTTCGGGTAATAGGCATTGATCAGCGTGAATGTCGGGTACTCGAGCATCTGAATACGGCCTTCACTATCGAACCGCGGAATGCCCAAGGTACGCACGGACCGCGGCTCCTTGCGGTAATAGGTGGCGACACCGCTATAGCCCTTCTTCTGTGCCGGTTGCCACACGCTTCCGTAGCCTCGCGGGTTGAGCACGGCCGATTCGAGATCGTCGGGTCGGGCCTTAATCTCCTGCAGGCAGAGAATGTCCGGCTGAACGGTATCCAACCACGAAAGGAAGCCATTTCGCGAGACGGCACGAATACCGTTGACGTTCCATGAGTACAGGCGGAACATGCGCTTCCCTTTCCTTGAGGCCGCGATTTGTCGGAACCTGGAAACAACTCACTGGGTCGCATCGGATACGAGATTACCGTTCTGATGATTCAATCTGCAAACGGAAACAGGCGGGCGGGAGCGGGTGTTTGATCAAGAGGAGATGAAATGGCAGACTGAAAGTGAGTTTAGCTCGACGATGGGATCGTTGGCGAATGAATAAAGTGCTTGCGTTGTTCCCGTTGGAACTCGTGGTTTTTCCGGGCGAGCAGCTTAAACTGCATGTTTTTGAGCCGCGGTACAAACAACTTATTAACGAGTGCCGGGATCGGCATATTCCCTTCGGCATCCCCGCATTTATTGAAGGCAAGGTCGCGGAATATGGCACCGAGATGATCGTGGCGGAGGTGTTTCGTGTTTACGAAACGGGGGAAATGGACATCCGCGCGCAAGGGATCGGGGTGTTCCATCTTCTCAAGATCGTGCGCGACGTTCCGGACAGGCTGTATACCGCCGGCGAGGTCGTGAGCGTGGAAAACGATCCGGAGGCCTACGCCGTCACCCGTGATGAGCTCGCGCGCCAATACAAGCGCTTTCACGAAATACTGGGATCGGACTACGAGCGCGAGGACTTTGACCGAGAAAACTTGTCGTTCGAGATTGGACAAGAAGTCGGATTCACATTGGCCGAGAAGATACGCTTGCTTTCCATTCACAAGGAATCCGAGCGCCAAGTGATGATCATTGATCACCTACAACGCGTCATCCCCATGCTCGAGGCCGCTGAACAGACCCGCAAACGGGTGCGTGGGAATGGCCACTTTCAAAAGACTCCTCAGATCGATTTTTGAAACTCACCTCGGCCTATGTTGCCAAGTGTGTAGCGGCGGCAGGCGATTTTGAAGCTTTGGTCTCGCCTTGCTAGACTCAGGCGGGCGATAATCTGCTAACGTGGAGGCACGAGAAGCCATGAGCACTGTTTCGAGGCGTGCACCCGCGGTTGCCGGACAATTCTATCCGCGGGACCCGAAACGTCTGAATGCGATGACGCAGGAGTATGTGGACCAGTCGGGCGTACGGCCGGCGCCGGAGCAAACCGTCACCATTATGGTACCCCATGCCGGGTACATCTATTCGGGACCGACGGCCGGGTTCGCCTATGCGCGAGTGCGTGGTAAACAACCGAAACGTGTAGTCCTGCTGGGCTGCTCGCACCGTTTCAACATCGAGACCGCTTCGGTCTTCGACGCGGGCGAGTTCGACACGCCGCTGGGACCCTTTCCGATTGACATCGCGTTTGCCAGTTCCCTCTCGCACGAATTGGACTCCGACTCCGTCGAGCCCCACATGATGGAGCATTCATTGGAGGTCCAGCTTCCCTTCCTGCACACGGTGCTCGGGTCAGTCCCCATCGTGCCTGTTTTGTTCGGTTCTCCGCCGTGTGATTGGCATGCCCGGGCCGGACAGATTCTGGCCCGAATGACTGATCCCGGCGACTTGGTGGTCGCTTCCACCGACCTCTCACATTATCTTCCTGAAGAAGCCGCGAACCGGATTGACCGGCGTTCGCTCGAGGCGGTGCTGGCCAAAGACTGGGTCTCCTTCGCGGAGGCCGTCGAAGAGGGAAGCTGCTCGATGTGCGGGGCTACCGCCGTGGTGGTCGCCATGAGCTACTCGTTGGCCTGCGGCGCGACCGCGTGGTCTTTGCTCGATTATCGAACGAGTGCGGAGGTCTCCCGCGACTTTGACCGGGTGGTAGGCTATGGAGCGATCGCAATGGAACGGGCGGCATGACGGTCGGGGAAGTCTGCGCGGTAATCGAGGAACTGGCTCCAGCGAGTTTGGCGTACGAGTGGGACCGACCGGGGCTCAGCACTGGGAATCCGGGCGCCCGTGTTTCATCGCTGATCGTGGCGTTGACGGTTACTTCCGAGTCGTTGAAAGCGGCGAAGAAGGCCCGAGCGCAAATGATCGTCTCTCACCATCCGATCATCTGGGATCCGCTTCCGAGCTTGCGAACCGACGACCCGCATGCACGACTCTGTCTGCAATTGGCGCAAGCCGGTATTGCCTGCTATGCGGCGCATACTAATCTGGACATGGTTCCCGGGGGCGTGAATTCCGTCTTGGCGGCGCGGCTTCATCTGACCCACGTGAAACCTCTGCTCTCGGCGCCTCAAGCCCGGCAAGTAAAGCTGGTGACGTTCGTGCCGGAGTCACACTTGGCGGCGGTCCGGCAGGCGGTCTGCGATGCCGGCGCGGGAATGATCGGAGATTACACGTACTGTTCCTTTAGCACGCCCGGCGTCGGCACGTTTATGCCTGGCGTCGAGGCGCAGCCCTTTTCCGGAAAAAAGCACGTCGTCAATGAAGAAACGGAACGACGCTTTGAAACGCTGGTCACGAAGGCGCGACTTCCGGGAGTGTTGGCGGCGTTGTTCAAGGCCCATCCCTACGAGGAAGTGGCGTACGACATCGTGACTCTGGAGAATACCGATCCAAGCGTGGGATTGGGAATTCGTGGGGAGTTGGACGAGCCGCGAACGCTACGCACGTTTGCCATTGAGGTGTGCAAGGCGCTTCGCGTATCGCACGTTCGGATGGTCGGAGAATCGGGGCGACGCGTGCGTACGGCGGCGGTGCTCGGCGGGTCCGGCGGTGGGGAGATTGCCCGGCTTCCGAGCGATATTGACGTGTTCGTTACCGGTGACGTTAAATATGACCACGCGCTGGCCGCCCGAAAACGCAATGTGGCGGTGATAGACGCGGGGCATGCCGGCACCGAGAAATGGATTGTGCCGGCGCTTGCGGCCTTTCTCAAGAAGCGGCTCCCGGGGGTCCGGGTGACCACTCAAACTGAACGGGACGTATTTTCGCTCGTTACGGGGGAATGACCCTTTGAATGAAAAGCTGAAGATTCTTTACGTATGTTCCGAGATATGGCCATTGGTGAAAACCGGAGGGCTGGCAGACGTCGCCTACGGTCTGACGCGGGCGTTGCATCGTCTCGGTCATGACGTCCGGGTGGCGCTGCCTTGTTACGGTACGATTTCCACCGAGCAACGCGGAAAACAGCAATGTGTCTGCGTGGCCGATATCGGGTTCGCCACGACCTTCGGCGCGTTGCGCGCCTCGGTCGTACCGGGAACCACCATTCCACTCTACCTCATCGAGCACAATCTCTATTATAGTCGCGAGCACCTCTACGGTACCGGCGAAGCAGAGTACATGGACAACCTTGAACGGTTCTGTTTCTTCTCGTTAGCCACGCTCCACGGCGTGCCGCAGACCGGCTGGGCGCCCGACATCGTACATTGCAATGACTGGCATACGGCGCTGATTCCCGCGTACATTAAGATTCGAGAACTGCATCATCCTATCTGGCGCAAGAAGCCCACGGTATTTACGATTCATAATCTCGGCTACCAGGGGCGATTTTCCGCCACGTACTTCCCCTTCACCGGACTGGGCTGGGACCTCTTTCGTCCCGACTGTCTCGAATTCCACGGGGACATCAATCTGATGAAGGGCGGTATCGCGTTTGCCGACCGCGTCAACACGGTCAGCCCCACTTACGCAAAGGAAATCCTGACGCCGGAGCATGGCGACGGCTTGGAGGGCTTTCTACAGGAGCATCACCCGGACATCAAAGGCATTCTGAATTGCGTGGACTATGCGGTGTGGAATCCCGCTTCGGACCCCAGCCTCGCCAGCACTTACTCCCCAGACCGTTTAGCGGGCAAGGCCCTTTGTAAGAAGGCCTTGCAAGAAGAACTGGGACTTCCGCAACGCGACGTGCCGGTGTTCGCCATGATAACTCGAATGGTTTGGCACAAGGGATTGGACGTGGTCGGGGCGGCATTAGATGCCCTGTTGCAACGGGACCTACAACTGGTGGTCCTGGGTGCGGGTGACCCACAACTGGAACGCCGCTTTGCAGAATCGGCCGGCGCACATCCGGACGCGATGCGCGTACGTATCGCGTTTGACGAAGCACTGGCTCACCGGATACTCGCCGGCGCGGATTTCGTGTTGATGCCTTCGCATTATGAGCCAGGCGCGGTGACCCAGCTTCTCGCGCTCAAGTATGGTGCGATTCCGATCGCGCGCAAGACCGGCGTCTTTGCCGACACGATTCGGGATTGCGCCGATGATCACGACGCTCCGTGCGGAACGGGGTTTCTGTTCGAAGGCGTCACCGCGGATGCCTTACTGGGCGCCGTCAATCGCGCCACGGAACTCTTTCGCGACACCCCCCACCTGGAAGCGGTTCGACGAACCGGTATGACCGAAGACTTCTCCTGGGAACGGTCGGCCCGACAGTATTTGGACCTCTATCGTGACGCCATCGCCAGTCCATGCCGGACCAGCCTGTAATTCTTGAAACATCTTCTCCGGAGGAGACGGAGCAACTCGGACTCCGCTTAGCGCGTTTGCTCCCACCGAAGTCTGTAGTGGCCCTGCGCGGCGAACTGGGGACGGGCAAGACCTGCTTCGTGCGCGGCATGGCGAAACATTTCACCGGGGCCAACGCCGTGCACAGTCCCACGTTTACACTCGTTAATGAATACGGTGCCGGCCCGAAGCTCTACCATATAGACCTGTACCGGCTGACGTCCCTGGACGAGATCGCCGACCTCGGGTGCGCTGAACTGTTCGATTCCGACGCCCTGTGCGCCGTGGAATGGGCCGAACGCGCCGAAGCTCTGCTGCCGTCGCAATACCTCGATGTGTTCCTCGAACATGCGGGCGAGGACTGCCGCCGCGTCACCATCACCAATCACGGCGTACTGGCGGAGAAGTGGGCGGCGGAACTGCGCGATTAGGCCACTCCTTACCTCGCCCCGCGCCGCGTTCGAAGGGGGTCAGTCAGAGTGCCTTTCTCAATTCGGTGACAAGTTCGCGGGCGGATTGGTAGCGTTCTTCGGGTTTCTTAGCGAGGCATTTCATGACCAAAGCATCGAGCTTTTCCGGCAGACCGTGCACAGTCGTGCTGGGTGTCGGGGGGATTTCGGTGACTTGGCGCTTGACTACGTCGCCGCCTTGGAAGACGGTCTTGCCGGTAAGAATCTCGTGAAGCACTAGTCCGAGGGAATAGATGTCGCTGCGGGCATCGGCGTCGTGTCCCATGGCTTGCTCCGGCGCCATATAGCTGGGGGTGCCCATGATGGTACCGGCTTTCGTCATGCGTGAGTCCTCCGCCTTCGCGAGGCCGAAGTCAGTGAGCTTCACCAAGCCCCCTTTAGCAATCAGTATATTATCCGGCTTGATGTCACGGTGCACTATGCCGACCTCGTGGATAGCCGCAAGGGCGGAACACGCTTGACCGACGATGTTCACGGCTTCACGCGGCTCGATCTTGCCTTTCTTCCCTAGGTAGCGCGAGAGGCTGGGTCCTTCCACGAACTCCATCGCAATGTACGCTTTGCCGAGACTGGCGCTGATGTCGTAGATGCTGATGATGTTCGGGTGGCTAATTTTGGCGGCCGTCTTCGCCTCACGAATGAACCGCTGACGGTACTCTTCCGAGTTGTCAATCAATGAACCGAGGAACTTGAGGGCTACCGGCCGGTCAAGCTGGATGTCCTTCGCGAGATAGACGACGCCCATGCCACCTCGACCCAGTTCCCGTTCAAGTTGATAGCGTCCACCGAGGGCGGATTCGACGGTCTGCATGACCATCGTGGCCTCAGCCCCGGAAGGGGCGGGGGTGTACGCGGGCGCCGGCGTTCCGCCGGCCGCGCTGGCCTGCATCGAAATGCGCGAGGAAATACTCGACAGTCGTGTCGAGACGTCACGATAGCCCATTTCCACCGTTCGAATCTTGAGGAGAAGTTCGCGCGATTCGCCCAATTTCCCGAGTTGTTCATCGGCCAGGGCCAGCATATAGAAGTATTCCATGTTGCTGGTTTCCACGCGTTTCCCGGTGAGGTGATTGTCCAGCGCGGCGGCGCAATGGGCATAGTCATGCAGTTCGTAGAAACATCGCCCCAGTAATGCGCGAGACAGGTCGAAGGTCTTATCGCTTTCCTTGAGTCTCTGGAGCACACGGATGGCATCTTCGAAACGCGCGGCATGGGCATAGCCGACGCCGGCACGGTAGTGTTCCGCGCCTTTCTCGAAACATTCGGCGGAGCGCACGGCGTCCGAGGCCTTGGCAAAACATTCGCCTGCGCGTAGGAAATCGCCTGCGGAGCCGTGGGCCGTCCCGGCTTCCTTCCACTTGCCTTGTTTTTCATAGTAGCGTCCGACGATCTGCGCGGCTTCTTTCTGTCGGCCCGCCTGCTTCATGCATTGTGCGGCTTCCTCCAGCATCCCTGCGAGCAAGTAAACCTCGCCGGCCCGACCGGTATTGCCGCATTCGCACAGCAGCTTCGCCGCGAGGGGATAGCGTTGCCCCTGTTCCAACGCGCGCGCCAGACATGGTAGTAGTTGCGCGCGCTGTTCCGCCGTCACCCGCGTCTGGCCGGCCTCGCAGTCCAGCATGCTCGAACACGCTTCCGCAGCCTTCACCTGTTCTGAAACCGGGTCGCGCGGGGTGGTGAAATACTCGGTGAAGCAGCGGACCGCTTCGGCGTAGTTGTCGGCCTTCGCGTGTTCGGCGGCGGCAGCGGCAAGCGTCCCACCGCGTTCGTACGCCTTTGCGGCGTCAACGTGTTTCCCCGTCTCTGAGAAGAAGCGCGCGGCAGATGGAAAATCCCCGGCTTTGAGCAAGAGCTTCGCGGCTTTCAGCGTCAGACCCGCTTTGGCGTATTCGCCGGCAGCTTGGCTCAACAATCCGGCCTTCTTGAACCATTTCGCTGCATCTTTCGGTCGGCTCACTTCGGCGTAGAGTTCGCCTATGCGCGCGTACTGCTTGGTGCGTTTGAGTGGAGTGATTGCCGCCTTCAGGTTCTTGGCCGCATGAAGGGACTGTACGAATTGCGGATTCTTGTTGATCAGCACGTCAATCTCGGCGCCATCCAGCAGCGACTCGCGCCGAAACATCCGACGGATGCGTTGACTTTGCGTGACCACGACACGGAAGGCAAACCAGGCAAGAATAATCGTGACGACGATGTGGTATAGACGCTGGACGCCGGGCTGCAGCAGGACGGGCAGATACGGCGCGAGATAATTCAGCGGGATATCAACCAGCGAATAGTAATACTGCAGCACGCCTGCGTCTCCGTTCCCCTCATTTACGGAGAATTATAACCCACAGCCCGTCTTTTAGGAAAGGGTGCCATGCGTGTGTTCGGCATTCGCAAAAGAAAGGGCGGCGATTTGTGGCTTGAGCGTCTTACCTAAGGCCGTCAAGGCGAGGCCGGGGACAGCACCTGCACGCCATGGCCGGGAATGGTGACCGTGAACGAGCCTTTCCGCACCGGAATTTCGGAAGGTTCGGCTCCAAGCCGGCACATAGTTTGTGAATTCCGCAACCCGGACAGCGTATAGGTCAAAGGCTCGTGCCATTCATTCACTACCAGGAGGTGGACGTGTTTGCCCACTTTCTTGGGAAGCACACGGACGCCGCGGTCTACCGAGCCCCATGTCTCTTGAGTCGTAATCTTGAGCCGAACTTTCGCATCGGGCGCGGATAACACCGGCTGTAAATCAGCCAGTTCACGCACGAGCTTCAACAAATCCTGCCAAAACGGCGAGTCCTTCTCGACGGCGTGCGTGCCCCAATATAGAAGGCCGCGCGCGCTGTGCACGATGGCGTCGTAGGCCATGAACCGCGATTCCTCGAAGGTGGGTCGCCGCATGGCTTGCCGCTCATGCTCATCGCGGAGTTCTTGAATATCCGCCCAACCAAAACCTTGTAGCACCATCCAGACCGGTTTGCGTGGTGCGGCGGCCTGCATGCGGTCCGTGAACGCGC
>JACQVH010000180.1 GCA_016209895.1 Candidatus Hydrogenedentota bacterium
CGCGTATACCGCACCAGGACGCCCAGGGCCAGCACTGTGAACAGCATGTGCGAGAGAATAGACCCAAGAACGCCGGCCGCGGGTTCTTGCCCGCTTCGCTTCTTGCTCCAGTACGTTTTAGTGTCGGACCGCGACTGCGGGGTCCACGGTTCGCCGCCCCGTTGAATCACTTCGAAGGGCCGGATCGCCTTCATTACCTCCGCCGTAGCCGAACGCGCTGCTTCCCGTGAGCCTTCGGTAGCTACATGGTCAAAGACCAGCGTTTCCGCCAGGTCCAGTTTAGCCAGTTCGATGGCCGCGTTTTGCAGTTTACTCCAGTCACGCGTGTCGTCGGGATGCTCCGCGGCCAAGGCCTTGCCAACTTCGAGCACCCGGTTCCGTAGCGTATCGAGCGCCCGAGCAGGCGTCGGCACCTGGGCCAGCGTTACCTCTTCGCTGTGCTTGAGGTCGCCGACCGGCGCCTCGCGCAGGATCAACAGCCTGGATAACAGCGTGGGACCGCGTTCCGCAGGGTCCACTATGCCGTACGTCAGGACATAGCGGAGGGGCTCTTGTACGAGGGTTTCCAACAGGTCAATCGCGTCAAAAACAAATGCGCCCCCTTCCGGTTCGAGAAGCGCGGTGACTTGCTCCCCCGTCGCGTTTCCGGCGGCTTCGAACTGGCGCTTGGGAATCGAATCCGCGCGGGGAAGAAGCCACACGGTCAAATCGGATTCGTCAGTTACGCCTTCAAATTCGGGTTGTTGTTTCAAGTCTTTGACCGGGGCTTGCAGGGCCGCTCGGATGACCGGCGCTACGTCCTGGTTACGCGTCGAGGCCAGCAGCGCTTTGCGAAGAATCTGTTCGGTGGCCGGTTGGGCGGCCCGCAGCGCCGTTACGCGATTCTCAAACCGCCGAAGTTGAACTGCCACTTTGTCTGCAGTCACCCGGTAGCTATCCGGCACTTTGGCGGCGGCCGCTTCTCGCGCTTCCAAGGTCAGCCCAAGGTCTACGGTTTCAAACCAGAACTCGGCCTGCACGGTCTCGCGGGCAATCGGCTCCGCGTCAATTTCGTAGGCCTGGTCCTCGACGGGAGGCGTGGCCCGTTCTGTCAAGAGTGCCACCACGACGGCGAAGACGAGGAGCATGACCAGGCGCGAGAGATGACGGGTGCGCCCCGTCGGCGTGTCCTTATCTCGGGCAAGACGATAAACACCACTGCCCAGCCGTGTCTTCTTGCGGCGAAAACGGTCCAAAATCATACGGGATTACCTATATCCGGAATTCGGGCCGGCGGCGTCGCGGTTCGCGCCTCGGTATCGGCCTCGTAAGCGTCAATGATTCCTTGCACCAAAGGATGTCGTACGACATCCGCGCTCGAAAGATGCACGATGCTGATTCCTTTGGTCCCGCGCAGTATTCGCTGCGCCTCGACCAAGCCCGACTTGATCCCCTTCGGAAGATCAATTTGTGTGACGTCGCCGGTTACCACCGCCCGTGTCCCCACTCCTAATCGAGTTAGAAACATCTTCATTTGCTCCGGGGTAGTGTTCTGCGCCTCGTCCAGGATTGCGAACACCTGTTCCAACGTCCGACCCCGCATAAAGGCCAACGGCGCGACCTCGATCTGTTCCCGCTCCATCAAACGTCGCACCCGCTCCGCATCAAGCATCGAATACAGCGCATCATATAGTGGTCGAAGATAAGGATGGACTTTCTGATACAGGTCTCCGGGAAGAAAGCCGAGATTCTCACCCGCCTCGACTGCGGGACGTGTCAAAACCAGCCGGTTTACCTCTTTGTTCAACAATGCCGACACGGCCGCCGCCATCGCGAGATACGTCTTACCCGTACCGGCGGGGCCAATCGCAATCGTGACATCATGGGTTCGCATCGCGTCCAGGTATCGCTTCTGACCTCGGGTGCGCGGTTTGACCTGCATGTCCCGACGCAACCCCAGCGGGACCTCCGTCAGAATCTTGCCCAAGTCCGCGACCTGACGGTTACGCGCCTCCGTCAAGGCGTAATTCACGTCAGCCAAGGACGGCGTATGACCATTGCGAACCGCGACCAGCATCTCATCCAGAACCGAGCCCACCATGCTCGCCTCGGGTTCGTTGCCGATCACGACCACCTTTGCGCCACGGTCCACTATCCGCACCGGTGTGTCCTGTTGAATCCGTCGGCGCAACTCACCGTTTTTGCCCAGCAACTTGACCGCTTCTTCCTGGCTGTTGAGCAGAATTTCCGTACTCAGATTAGCGGGGCTCTCCTCTAGTTGCAGCCGGGTCCGGCGCCTCCACGATGCGGTAAATCTTCTCGCCGGGACGCACAAGCTTCTTTGTGCGCCGAACCGCAGCCTCCATCTCGATGTCATCGTTGCGAAGTTGTTGGGCCCGTTGCTGGAGTTCGGCCTGGTGTCGCTCCAATTGGCGGACCTGGTCTTCCAGGGCGCGCACTTCAGTTTGCCGGTCCTGATGGCCCAGATACCGGCCATACAGATCCCGGGCTTGAGCATAGGCGACGGCCAGCACGCTCACACTCAGCAAGGTCAATCCATACCAGACCGCGCCTTTGGGGAACATCCTTACCATATTCAGGGCCGGATTCTATTCTATCAGAAAACCTAGCTCTTGTGCTTGTTCACGTTGTAAAAGGCCGCCAAACCCGGGAACTCAGCCTGGTTTCCCAGTTCATGTTCGATACGCAATAACTTGTTGTACTTAGCGATTCGGTCACTGCGCGACGCCGACCCGGTCTTGATTTGCCCGGCGTTGGTCGCCACCGCCAGGTCCGCAATGGTGGCGTCCTCCGTCTCGCCGCTGCGGTGGGAAATCACCGCCGTATAATTAGCGCGCTGGGCCATGGCCACGGCTTCCAACGTTTCCGTAAGCGTGCCGATCTGATTCACCTTCACCAGGATGGAGTTGGCCACACCTTCACGAATGCCCTTGCCGAGATACTCGGTATTCGTCACAAACAGATCATCGCCCACGAGTTGGATCTGCCCGCCAAGCCGCTTCGTAATCGCCTTCCAACCGGTCCAGTCGCTCTCCGCCATCCCGTCTTCAATCGAGACGATCGGGTATTGCGCCACCCAGTCGGCGTACAACTCCACTATTTCCGCCGAACTCAATTGCGGTTTGCTCTCGGCTTCGAGCACGTACTTGCCATTCTTGTGAAACTCGCTCGAAGCGGGGTCCAGCGCCAGCCACACATCCTTGCCGGCCTTGTATCCAGCCGCCTTGATCGCTTTCAGGATGACTTCAATTGCTTCCACATTGGAACTAAGGTTAGGCGCAAAACCACCCTCGTCACCTACCGCCGTGTTCAACCCTTGCTTTTTCAGCACGTCTTTGAGCGCGTGAAAAACCTCGGCGCCCATGCGCAACGCTTCTCGGAACGATTTCGCGCCGAGCGGCATCACCATGAATTCCTGTAGGTCTACGTTGTTATCGGCGTGGGCGCCGCCATTTAGAATATTCATCATCGGTACCGGAAGGACATGCGCGTTCACCCCGCCGATGTACTTGTAGAGCGGCATCTCGAGCCCTTGGGCCGCGGCCTTCGCCGCCGCAAGGGATACGCCAAGAATGGCGTTTGCGCCCAGCTTGCCTTTGTTCTTGGTGCCATCCAGAGCACACAGCGTCCGGTCAATGTCGCGCTGGTCCAGCGCGTCCATCCCCAACAACTCCTGGGCGATCAGCTCATTGACGTTCCGGACCGCCTTCAGCACCCCCTTGCCCCGGTACCGTTTCGCATCGCCGTCCCGCAACTCCACCGCTTCGTGTTCGCCCGTAGACGCCCCGGACGGCACCGCCGCCATCCCCCTAACCCCACTCGACAGGTAAACTTCTACCTCGATGGTGGGGTTCCCCCGCGAATCCAATATCTCGCGGGCTTGAATACCCGTGATTCGTGTCATTGAAATCCTTTCTCCTTCCTAAAATTCTAACGCACCTGCCCGTGAAGAGCAATGGTCCAATACTACTTTCCGTCCCTGAAAAAGACCAAACCCTGACGTATTGTAAAGAAATAACCCCCCACGGAATCAACCTTTCCAGGGAAACAGGAAATCCCGGAAGCCCCGGTTCAAGTAGTCATCTTGCGTTTCATCTACGATGGCCGTGCCCGATCCGCCTACGACACGAATGTGGGCTGTAGGTGATAACGTGGTACCCGTCTCGGCCTGATATTGAAGGCGCGCATACTTACGGGATAACATCTCGTAAGCACTTGATACCGTGACAGTTGCCGCCGATCCGTAGAAGAAGAAAAACAGCGGAAGAAGGACCATGGTTAGGGCCGTCAAAGCAACACATTGAATTGCCAGGCCCAAGCTATACAAGGGGTTGTCCAGAACGAGCAATGCCGTCACGCGAATGGTCTCGACGATACCGGCTCTTTTTTGTACCAGGCACGGCAACAGGAACAGTCCCATCAACAAAACGAACAACAGCACCCACAGCGCGAGGGCACTGAGGATGTACCCAAGCCAAGCGATTGGCCCCCCTAGCTTGGCCAGGTAAAACCACGTGCTGGTCAGCAGGCATGCGGCCGTTAATAGACCCAATAATCCCAGCCCCGCCGCCCGCCGCCAGTACAGCC
Source organism: Candidatus Hydrogenedentota bacterium (assembly GCA_016209895.1). Lineage (GTDB taxonomy): Bacteria > Hydrogenedentota > Hydrogenedentia > Hydrogenedentales > SLHB01 > JACQVH01. The sequence continues at coordinate 4,588 of JACQVH010000180.1, forward strand.
TCATACCCGTGAACAAGTCCCGGACCGCACCATCGCGGGTCTCGATAAGAATCTTCGCCATGTGGGCGAGCCCGGCCGTGGTGATGGGCAGCACGATGCCGACGGTGAATATCCCGAGTGGCAGGCCGATCAGCAGTTGCACGCCGGGAACGCCCGAAACCAGACTGGCCAGCGCTACCGATCCGGGAATGGCGAGGGCTAGTGCCCAGACAAGGTTGGCCAACATCAATTTGCCCAGATGGTCGTAGCAGACCCAGAAGGCCATCTTGAGCGCGCGACTGAGCATATGGAATCAGAGGTAAACTTGGACGTGGCTGCGCTTGCGCAATTCGCCCATCCACTTGTTGTACCGTTCTTCAGCGGTCTTCCCACGGAGTATCGGTTCGATGTCCGCACGTACCTCGTCCAGCGTGGCCAAGCCGGCCGCTTCTTTCCTCTCGACTCGAATCAGGCTGAAGCCGCTTTCGGTCTCGACGATGTCGCTGATGGCCCCTTCGGACGTGCCAAAAGCTGCGGCTTCGAGCGGTTCGACTAGGTCGCCCCGAGCTACCCAACCAATGATACCGCCTTGGTCCGCCCCGGGCGCTTGCGAATGCGCCTGCGCGAGTTGGGCAAAATCGGCGCCCGTTTCCAACTCCTTCTTCAATTCCTCCAGTTGCGCGCGGACGCGGGCCCGTTCGTCCGGCTCCTTCCCGGCGTTCAGGAAAATCTGACGGCAACGGACCCGTTCGGGGCGGTTGAACTCCGACTGATTTTCCTGGTAGTACCGCGCCACGTCGGTTTCGGCGACCACCACGTCCTTTTCAAACTGATTCCGTTTGGTGACGGCCATGCGCCGGGCCAGTTCCTGCTTCTTAATGCGGGCCCGCAGATCGGTGATCGTCTCCCCGGCAGAATCAAGTTCTTTTATGAACTCTTCATTCGAGGGATACATCTTCTTCAGGTCTTCAAGGCGCTGCTCGACTTGCGCGTCCTCGATTTCAATCCCCGCCAATTGGGCCTCGCGCAAAAGGATTTTGTCCTCGATGGCTTGGTCCAAGGCCTGCTGGACCAGCGTGTCCACGCGCCGGTCGAAATCCTCGGCGGACACGGTCCGTCGCAGTTCGTTCAGCGTCGGGCCCACCATGGCCAACACCTCGCTCTGGAGAATCGCCTCTTTGTCTACCGTCGCCCAAATCGAGTCCACGATATCGGCGGAAGCTGTCGCGCTAACGAGACCCACCATCAATATCGTCGCGGGTAAAACGACTGTCGTGAAAATGTTCATGTCACCCTGTCCTACGGTCTGTTCTCACCAATTTCGCACCCGGTATTCACCGCGCCAGCGAATATCGCCACCTTTCAGGCAGCCCATGCCGGCAAGGATGCCGTCGCTACAGGAAGAGCACCGTCAGGATAACACAATCCGCAAGACTCGGCAAACCGCGTCAGTGGCCAATGATTAGCGGCTAGTTGCGGATAGCTGGCACCGATTTCCACTTCCGTGTAGAATAGGCGCGATGATTAGCTACCAACAGCATATCAGCCGAGACAAACAGGTCTGTGGCGGTCAGCCCGTCGTGCGAGGTACACGTGGACCGATCCCAACGATCCTTGCCAGTCTGGCGGAGGGTGCCACGGTTGAGGAGATTCTGGCTGATTTTCCGTCGGTGACGGAGCCAGATATTCGCGCCGTGATCGCGTTCGCGGCTGCCTCCGCAGAAGAGGATTTGCCGGTACCAGAGTTGCCGCGCACCTTTACCCAGCGACTAGTGACCAGTGGCTGGTGACTGGCTGCTCGCAATTCTCAATCGAGAATCGAAATCGAGACTCGTGCTCGAGGCTCGTCAGAAGTAACGGTCGGCGAAGACACCGACCCTCCCACTCGCTACTCGGAACTCGGTACTCGTCACTCGGTACTCGGTACTTGTTACAGCGCCCATCCCTCCCGATAAGGTGGATTGACGTACGAGTTGGCTTCCGGCACATTCGTAACCGTCATGCTCGGGCCGTCCCAAGTCAGTTTCTGGCCCGTGCGAATGGCGATATTGCCCAGGAGGACCATTTCGGCCAGCGGTCCCGCGAAGTCGAAATTCGACCCCGCCGGCTCGCCCCCTTTGCAGGCGTTAATGAATTCCTGGTAATGGCCGGCTGACCGCGGAAGGGTTTTGGGGGGAGGCCCATATTCTTTGCTTCGGGATTCGGGGATGAGCCGGTGATTCAGTATTTTCCCCTTGTCGCCGATGTACAGCATGCCGTCACCACCCCCCATTTTCCGGTCCGGCTCGAGCTCCGACGGGCGACGCGGCATCAATCCGCCATCGTACCAGGTCAGGGTCACGCCGGGCCGGTCACCCAGCGCCGGAAATTCGTAGTGGACGATCGAGGCCGTGGGGGCGCTTTCGTTGTTGACTTCGGGCGGACATTGAGCGGCGGTCGAGGTGGCCTCGACGCTGGTGGGATGTCCCAACTTCAGGGCCTTGAAGATCGTGGCGAAATTGTGACAGCCGATGTCGCCCAACACGCCCGTCCCGAAATCCCACCATCCACGCCAGACGAAGGGCAGATACGCGCCCTCGACATACGGCCGGAACGGGGCCGGACCCAGCCAGAGGTCCCAGTCAAGCGTGGCCGGTATCGGCGAAGACCCTTGAGGTCGGGCCATGCCCCGCGGGGAAATCGAAGGGTTCCGGTTGCACCACCCGTGGATTTCGCGCACCGTACCGATGGCGCCGCTCCCGATCAGCTCGCACAGTACGCGGGAATCTTCAGTGGCCTGGCCCTGATTGCCCATCTGGGTCGCGACCTTTGCGTTTCGGGCGGCTTCCGCGAGCTTGCGGGCTTCGTAGATGGAGTGGGTCAGTGGCTTCTCGCAGTAAATGTGCTTGCCGAGTTGGACGGCGGTCATCGCGACCACCGCATGCAGGTGGTCCGGGGTGCCCACCACGACTGCGTCAATGTCCTTCTGTTTCTCGAGCATAACGCGGAAATCCCGGTACTTCTTCGCGTCCGGATAGCGCTCGTACACTTTGGCCGCATGCGCGTCATCCACGTCGCAGAGCGCCACGATGTTCTCGCTCGACATACGATCCAAATCGTGGCCGCCCTGCCCGCCCACTCCGACGCCGGCGATGTTCAGTTTTTCGTTCGGCGAAACTCTGCGCGGTTTCCGCGCCGCCGCGGCCGCCGACCCAGCGGCCAACGCGCCCACGCCGGCCGCAGTTCCCATCAAGAAGTAACGTCGTGAAATTCGCATCTTAGCTCCCCTCGGTTTTATCTCTTGCGCGGTCTCTTCGAGACACAATGGTCAGCTATTGTAAATGCACCGGCCGGCAGCGGCAACATGACGGGCATCTGCTCCGTGCGGCTCGCCCGAATTACTCCCTGCGCCGCGAGAATTCAACACCGAAATCCGGACAGTGTCCTCGATTTCCACAGGTTGGATTCGATCCCAGCAATAAAACGCAGTAATATGGAGTAGCGTTGCCACACGCATGCAGAAAGGGGGATTCTAATGAAGAAAGTATTCGCAGGTTGTCTCCTCGCGCTATTAGCGCTGGCCCTGGCAGTTGGGGGCCTATTATTCTGGGCCTTCAAAGCAGGTTCAAAGCAGCAGGAAGAGTTTTTCGCAGCGGTGTACTCGGGCAACCCAAAGCAACTAGTCGCCCTGTTTGATCCGGCGCTGCAGGCGGAGGTAGACGAGCCGGTCCTTGCGGAGTGGATGAAGGCCATGCAAAGCGAACTCGGGGCGCCGGCCGGTCTAAGCGCCGTCGGCTTCGACACGAGTAAACGCATTGAAGGCGGGTCCAGCTTCACGGAGAGCAAAGGTACCGTAAAGTTCGAGAAGGGCGAGGCCACCTCGGAACTAGTGCTACGCGACGGCAAGATCGTAAAGTTCAACGTTAGGTCGGAGCGTTTGGGGAACTGGTTTCGACAGTTGGCGGACACCGCAATGTACCGCGACACGGGTCGGCGTTGTCTCGAGCTGATGATATCGGGTCAGGAGGCCGAGGCCCACGCGATGATGCACCCCAACCTCCAGCAGGTACTTCCCCTCGAGAAGGTGCAGGCCACGATGGCCGGCCTTGGACCCGAACTGGGCCCGCTGGAAAACGTGACGTTCGAGACGGAGGAGTTTCGCCCGGGCGAAGAGCCTATCCTCGCAGTTTCCTACATCATCCAGTGTGAAAAGAAGAAAATGCAAGGCAACTTGAAGTTCGAATTCGTGGGTCTCAAGGGACACCTCACGGCCGTGGACCTTTCCGCCTCCGATTGAAGTCCAAGTTTTCCGGAATCAACTCGAGACAACCTGAAAACCGTCCGGCGGAAGGCAGTTCGGCGGTTACATCGCGATCCGATATCGGACACCAAAGTCAGGAAAGCGTCCGCTGTTTCAGTTGAAAGTGCATTTTCGGATGGTGCATTCTGCAGCAGACAGAAGAATCTGGATGATGAGTCGTCGCTAGCACAAATCCATAGATGGCAATCAGATACCCTGACGAAGAGATTGTACAAATGCTTCGAGAGCGGAAACGTCTCCCAGATGACTACCGCTTGCGGATGCAGTTGAAGGAGAAGCGGGGTCATAAAGAACGGGAACTGGACATTGCAGGCGAGGAGGGCAACGAGTATCGCGTAATCTTTCGTCAGAGCAATTCGAACATACTCGATTTCTCGATAATCCTGGCGCTCGAGCCCAAGGAATCTAACCGTCGCTTTCGTCTTCGGCGGTATAATGGCAAGAGTCACGAGCATACGAACCGGATTGAACACAACACGTTCTATGAGTTCCACATACACACGGCAACGGAGCGATACCAAGAGATAGGTGCCGACGAGGACGCCTACGCGGAACCGACGGACCGATACGCGGATTTCGATTCGGCGTTCCGTTGTTTAATCCGTGACTGTGGATTTACGCTGCCTGAAAATGCGCAGTTGTCATTGCTGGAGGGCTTAGAGCCATGACTTCGGAAACCATTGAGCGCTCGTTCCGGGAGAAGGTCAGTTCGAGAATTCGGCTCTCCGGCGAAGGCGTGGACCGTTACCGTGTATTCACTCCTTTCTCCTTCAATGACGGCGACCATCTGGCCATCGTCCTCAAGCGGGACCGATCCAACTGGACGCTCTCGGACGAAGGTCATACCTACATGCATCTGACTTATGACCTGGATGAAAAAGACTTTCAACAGGGCACACGCCAGACCATCATTACCAACGCGCTTTCCGTATTTCAGGTTCAGGACCGTGAAGGGGAACTAGTTCTTCCCGTACACGAAGACCAATTTGGCGACGCGCTGTATTCATTCATTCAGGCGTTAATGAAAATCACGGACATTACCTTCCTGTCCCGAGAGCGCGTTCGCTCGACGTTCATGGAAGACTTCCGGCAGTTCATGTCGGCAACGGTGCCTGAAGATCGGCGCACGTTCGATTGGAGCGACCCGAAACACGACCCGCGACGGATGTACACCGTGGACTGTCGGGTCAATCGCATGGCGCGACCCCTCCTTGTCTTCGCGCTACCGAACGACGACCGAACCCGCGATACGACAATTGCCCTGTTGCAATTCGAGAAATGGAATCTGGCCCATCGCTCCCTGGCGATCTTTGAAGAACAAGAATCCATAAACCGAAAAGTCTTGGCGCGTTTGAGCGACGTTTGTGAAAAACAGTTCTCGAGCCTCGGGTCAAACCGTGACCGAATCGCCCGATACTTACAGGAAGCGATGCACGAGCCAATGTGAAGGGAAATAAACGCGGGGTGAGTGGCAACACGTCGGCCATCCGCGTGGCACGGCTCCTTCCATCGGCGACACGAATTGTTCATTGTGCCGCGAGAATTGGACAGCGAAATCAGGGGAGCGTTCCCGGTTTCCGCCGTTGCACTGGGAGTGTTGCGCCCATTACAAATCGGCGCTACGTGGGTGCTACGGATAGGGGTAACGCAGCCTTCGATGATGCCTCTTCTTTATCGGCAACTCCGGACTCACTCGGAATACCCGGCCGCCGCGAATTCCGGCCGTAGGCCACACGAATTGTTCATCGTGCCGTGAGAATCGAACACCGAAATCAGGAAAGCGTCCCTGTTTCTGTGTCCATGTTAACCTGAGGGAGAAGTTCGGATTCGCTATCCGGTTCCGCTATTATTAGCCTTCCGGATTCATCGAAGGCGACAGCGCATCCGTTTTCCTCGAGATCGCCGGAGCTTGCTTCCAAGAGCTTTCTCCCAAGCCACTTGGCTACTGGGACAGATAAGACAACTGCACCACCGCTTTGCGAATATCCCTCGCCGTACTTGAACTCGATCTTGATATCCACACCCGGCGTCTCTCGTATTTTCGATTTGAGCACCTGCCGAGTGCATTGCCTGACAAACTTCTCAATCTTTCCCGCGAAAGAGTTCTTTCCGAAATCAACGGATCCCCAATTCTCACAAATTTTTGGTATGTGTAATTTCGCGATGGTCTCTCCCCTATAAACGATTGTCTCGTTGCTCCACCGGACCTTAATACTAGCGCTTGCTCGCTTGCCAAGCAGCGCAGATTCTACCTGCCTGCGCACATCTTTGTGTTTGTCGAAATCAATCTCGGCTCCGGCATCCCAGGAGAAGTTGCTGTAGTCGAGCTTCACCTCGTAATCGTCGTCGTTATCGTAACCGCCATATCTCTTTCCACCCATGAAGACTTCGATTCTCATAGGACCTCCGATGCTCTCTCAGTCACAGCCTCGCGCCGCTTGCCCCGCGAGGTGATGTCGTGCGGGACACCGGGATGACGACACGCACAATTTAGCGCATGGTTATCACCATAATGCAAATGCCTTGGCATGTCGAGCGACACGCGCGCAGTGCCTCTTACTTGTGTCCGCCTCAGTCATCAAGAAAAACACGAATCCGGGTAGCGGCATCGCCTGCACGGAGGTCTCCGAGCCCATCAGTCAGAATCAATCACGCCTTTGTTTTTCCGGAAGTCCCACTCGCCAACAATCTGTTTTCGACCGTCTGTTGCGGCTCTATAAAATGAAAGTGCATCAGAGCCACCGTACTTGGTCACGGCACCGCCAACACGGACCGGCTTCGGGTTTTGGCGCTTTTCTTCAAGCCTATAACTGGGGCCCCATGTAGTCTCTTTGTCGCGAAGAGCCTTTCTTAGATCATCAAGATTTCCATCAAAATCAACCATCAGCCTGCATCTCTCCTTACATAGATATACTCTATGTATGCTTCTCCGAGATATATTCTAGAGCAGAACTCCGGGAAAGTTCAAATCACCGCTGAAGCCTCACTAATCGGAATTACGACGGGAGTAACGGAACGAGAGCCATATGAACAAATAGCAACGCTTCACCGGATTTGGGGGTCTTTCTCGCAACAAAACTCGGACTACTTGCCGTGAATACAACGTTCCGAAGTACGCAGGCTACGCATCCGCTATCCGCTATTTCTTTATCGGTAACTCGGGTCGCGGTGGGCCGGCGTAGGGTTCGGCGCCGAGTTGTAGGTTGCGGTGGGGTACGGACAGGAGTTCGGGGTCGGTGGCGGTGGGGGGTTCGATGAATCCGAAGTAGCGGCCCATCCAGTATTGCTCGAGCCAGGTGGCGGGGTCTTCGACCGAGTTGCCCTGGGTAGCAATATCAAGCACGGTCCAGTCGCGGTTTACGCGCTTGGGGCCAACCTCGCGGGGGCTCATGGCCTTGATGCGTTCGGAATAGTTCCGATAGCCCTTCGGCGTGCGGATATCGTCGCGGTGCGAGTTGAACATGCTCCAGGTCACCAGGTCTAGCGGCCAATCGCGCAGGTGCTGCACCGCGCGCTCGTTCTCGCAGTCGTTGCCGGTGATGGCGGCGTAGATGTAGTTGTACCAGGGATTGCCTTCGATTCGTTTGACTTCCCAACTGCGCTCGAGACTGCGCAGCCAAATCGAGCGCAGCTCCGGATCGGTCTCGTACCGAAGCAGCGGGTGGTAGACCAGGAAGGCCAGCCGGTCGTCAAAATCCGTGTAGACGTCGGGATGAAACGTCAGCTTCTGCCGCAAGATGTCCGGCAGGTAGCCCGACTCGAGCAGTTGCTGTTTTCCCGCCCGGAACTTTTCATCCTGGGTGAAGTGATACGCGGTGGTCATGTAACTGATCGCTTCCATGCCGTTCAGGCCGCGCGCGCCGTACCCGTAGGGACGTTGGAGGTATTCGGGGTCCCAGCGCGCCCAGCGCGTGGGCTGGCCGTCCACGTCGCGCAGGACCCAGCCGTTGTCCACAATGTGCCCGAATACGCGGCGCAGATGTTCGATCGCCATATCGCGTTCCGGCCCTTCCGCGACCAGTTCGAGGAACAGCGACACGACGTAGATATGGGCATCGGTCTCGTCGCTCGAGGTGTCGCCTTTCCATTCCCAGACGCCGTCGGGCGTCGGATTCCATTCCGCGGGAAGGCCGGCGGACCCCGTCGTGGCTTTGATGCCCTTTTCGCCCACCGCCCAGACGCTACGCGCCGGGAATCCGGGGATCGAAGTGATCTCTTCGCTCCACTTGACGGTCTTCATCATGTCCACGGCTTCGGCGCGCGCCGCCGGGTCCTGGGTGACCGCATATTCGTAGCATTTGGCGGAGAAGTAATGGGCGCTGAAGCCGATGTCGTTATCGCTTACCGAGCGGAGCCATTCGTTATCCCGTTTCCCCAGCTTGTGGGTGAAGCCCAGCCGCTTCATGCCCCATTCATCGAGCCAACGTTCATAATACGCGGCTTTCTTGTGCAGGGTGTAGGGTTCGAAGGCGACGACGCCGAGCCCGCCATCGGTGGCGATGTAAGCCTCGTTATCGCCGATCGCAATGGCGTTCACTTTGTCATGGGGAATCCAGCGGGCGTAGCCGTAGTAGTCATATCTGTCGCCCACGTTCCGGATGGCGCCGCGGAGCGTGCCAATCCAGAGGTCGCCGTCAAAGCCGGGAGTTAAACACGTCGTGTCCTCGTAGCACAGCCCGTCTTCGCCTTGGACGGAGTACCACGTCATGCCGCGCAGCACGCCGAGCCCCTTATCGGTGGCCACGATCAGGCGGCTGCCGTAAGACAAGAAATCGCGGGTCGCGCAGCCAGTCTGCAACTCGCCCCAATCGGACACGTCCTCGTAGTTGTAGCTGCCCTGTTGCACGACGCCGATTTGCTTCGCCTGGCGCACGTAGACCGTGCCGCTGTACGACGCGACGCCTTCCACCGGTTTGGGTCCGCCTTCAATCCACGGCTTGAGCGTACCCGCGTCCAACCGGTAGAGATTCGGACCCGAAGCCACGATGACGCTCCCGAGGTGGGAGCACATGTCCGCAACGGGGACCTCGCCGAGGCGTGTCCAGTCTTGGCCGTCGAATCGCCAGAGGCCTTTCGTGGTGGCCGCATACAACGCGCCGTCCAGCGTCTTCAGGCGGCTTACGATTCCGGACGGGCCTTGGACGCGACGCAACGCGCCGTCTTCGAGACGCGCGACTCCCGATTCATCGCCGATATACAGCGCGTTCTGGAAAACGGCCGCGGCCAAAACGGGTTTATCAGTCGAGATGATCGTGCTGGTGTCCTGCAAATAGACCTCGTCGGCGACCGGTCTCCAGAGTGGATTCGGCGTCCGGTCGAGGCCAGCGTAGGCCGCAAGCGTCGCGGACAGCGTGATGAGAAATGCCGCAAGAACCGGTTTTGAAGTCTCCATGATCGGTCACCCGCCCATTGTCCGCTTGCTGAGAAAGTCGTAACTGGCTTTGGCATAGTCGAAGGGGCTGCCCTCGCCGTTGTCTTGTTCGTAGATGTACCACTCGATACCCGCTTCCTTCCCAGCCGCGAAGATATCATTCCAGTCGAGGCTGCCTTGTCCCAGTGGCGTGAACTTGACCCGCTCGCCTTTCTTGCCTTCGGCCACGTCCTTGGCATGGACCTGGTGCACACGTCCCTTGCATTTGCGGATGTAGGCGGCGGGGTTCGCGTTGCCCACTTTGACCCAGGCGAGGTCCAGTTCCGCGGATAGATTCTTCGGGTCGGTGGACTCGAACAGAATGTCCAGCTTGCATCGCGGGTCCTCCGGGAATTTCTCGAACTCGCCGGCGTGATTGTGGTAGGTGAGACGGAGTCCCGCTTCGCGCAACTTAGCGCCCAGCACGTCGAACCGCTTGGCGCCCCGAAGCCAGTCCGCGAGCGTCTCTCGACAGTCGCCCATCATCCCGCCCGGTCCCACCGCCTCGACGCCCACCGTCTTCCAAAACGTGACGGACTTCTCGAAATCGGTTTCGAAGGGTTCCACACCGGTATGCGCGGCCATCGCCTTCAGGCCGGCTTCGTCCAACGCGGCGCGGATTTGTTCCGCCGGGAGGTCCGGCATACCGCTCCATTGGACGTACTCCCAACCCATTTCACGCGCCTTCTTCAATGTGCCTTTGAGGTCCTGTTTGGCCGGATCGCGCAGGGTATAGAGTTGAAGCGCCATCCGGGCCGGAGCCTTCGACTCCTGAGCGCGGCTCACCCCGGTAGCCGCCACGGCCAAGGAACCCAGCGCCGCTACCGCCTGCCGCCGCGTCATCTTTATCTCATCCGGATGTTTCATGTCCATTCCCTTTCCTTGTTGTCCCAATCCCCGACGGTTGTCCACAGAATTTCGGCGAGTATACTCCCCCAGGCGTGCGGTCGCACAAGTAACCGCGAATTCCCATTCGGGCAAGTAACCGCGCGCCGTCGCGCCAAAACCGCACTTGCCCGCTTCTTATCAATCTCCGGTACTCACACCGGATTCGTAAACATCAATCGTAATCGAGAATCGTGATCGAGGTTCGTCAGCAGCAACGGTCGGCGGGGACGCCGACCCTCCCACTCGGAACTCAATCCGCATTCCGCAACTTGCCCTCCGAAGCGCCCCGCGCGAAGGAGGGTCCGCAATCAAATGAGACCCAGCGCAGCGTTGATCACCAGTTGCACGTCCACCGCGTTCACATTCCCGTCGCGGTTGATGTCGCTGTTGTAGCCGGTGTCCAAGCCCAGCGCATCGTTGATGACCACCTGCACGTCCACCGCGTTCACGCCGCCGTCGCTGTTCACGTCGGCGGGCTGGCCGCAGTTGGTAAGGCCGCTATACAGGTA
>JACQVH010000186.1 GCA_016209895.1 Candidatus Hydrogenedentota bacterium
CGCCACCCCAATCCCTTGCGGCGCGTTCAACTTCCCCAGTTCGAACCCGAATCCGCCCCACCAGCCGAGAAATACCCCTTCGCTGGAGAATTCTTGGACCCAGCCGTGCCGCGTATCCGCCACGTAAATGTTGCCGTCCTTATCAACCGTAAGCGCTTCGGGGTCCGCAAAACGCTCCTGACTATCTCCAAACACGCCCCACTGCTTCAGCGGCTCGCCGTCTGACGTGAATTTCTTTACCAGGCCGTTGCCGGTGTCCAGCACATAGACCGACCCGATATCATCCACGGCAACCCCTTCCGGCCGGGAAAAGTGGCTCGAGTCGTTGCCGAGTCCTCCCCATTTCCCCACAAAATCGCCGTCCGTCGTGAACACTTGAATCCGATCGTTTCCGGTATCGGCCACAAACACAAAACCATGTCGGTCCACCCAGATTCCCTGGGGCCCGTCAAACTCGCCGTCTTCAACGCCCAGTCTGCCCCACGTTCTCACCGCCGTCCCGGCTTGGTCGAACTTTTGAACCCGGCTGTTCCCCGTGTCGGCGACATAGACATTAGCGTCCGTGTCCACCGCCACGCTTTCCGGAAAATGCAACTGCCCGGGACCGTCCCCTTGACTGCCCCAGGCCGCCAGGAATGCTCCTTCCGAGGTAAACATCTGAACACGGTGATTCCACGTGTCGGCCACGTACACGTTTCCCGAGCCGTCAAGGATAATGCCGCGCGGGTGATTTAGATAACGCTGATACAGGAGCGTCGGCCAGTGGTTCTCATAAATGTACGCTTCACCGCCGAAGCTCGAAAGGCAGCTCGCCAAGGCCAATGACGTAGCAAGAAACACTCGCACCCAACCCACCTGCCCCATGACTCAGTCCTCCCCTTCAGACCGTTCCCGTACGCCTAAGACAATTTCATACTACCACAGAATTGGAACGAACACAAGTCTATCGCTAACGATAGTGGCCGCTCATTCCTTTGGGTCTCTCGCGTGCGGCGCGTTGTGCTGGCTTTCGTAGGCCCAGTACGCTCCTCTCTCATACCAGTCCCAATGCTCGGTTGATAACCAGTTGCACGTCCACGGCGGTCAGCGTGTTATCCTGGTTTACGTCCGCCTCAATATCGCCTACGTCTATTCCCAACGCCGCATTAATAATCAGTTGCACGTCCACCGCGTCTACGAAACCGTCACGGTTGAGATCCCCAAAATTCCGTCCGGTGATCCGGAATACCTCTCCGTCGTAATCTACCAAGTAGAGCTCCCCCGCGGCGTCCTCGCCAAACGAGCCAATGTTGTTCAATGCCGCCGCTCCGGCCGGTTCCAGTTCTGAAGTTCGGTCCCGCAGTTCTGTTATCGCAGCTCCGTTCCAGCGAAGGGACCAAATCGCCCCAGTAACGAAATCCGCAAAGAAGTATATGCCGAGATACTCCGGCAAGGCGCGGCCGCGATACACGTAGCCGCCCGTTACGGAAGCGCTGGACGACAACGAGTGGGCGTAATCATAGATCGGAGGCGTGAATCCCGGGTTCGTGCCGCACGCGCCGGCGCCACCCGCGCACGCGAAACCTTCGGCAATGTCCCAACCGTAGTTTTCCCCGCCACGACTCGCGGCCGGCTGAAAGTCAATCTCCTCTCGGGCGGCCTGTCCGACGTCGCCGATATAGAGGTCGCCGTTGGCTCGGTCAAACGAGAAGCGCCACGGGTTGCGCATTCCGTAAGCCCAGATTTCGGGGCGGACACCGGGCACGCCGACGAAGGGATTCTCCGGTGGAATCGCGTAGGGCGAACCGGAATCAACGTCAATCCGGAGGAGTTTTCCGTGGTACTCGCCTAAGTTCTGAGCCCGATCCCCCGGATCGTTCGCCGAACCCCCGTCGCCCATGCCGATGTAGAGATAACCGTCCCGGGGACCGAATGCGAGCATGCCGCCGTTATGATTTGCGAATGGTTGCTCGATAGTGAGGAGGTTTGTCTCACTATCCGCTGCCGCGATATCCGGGTCCGCCGAGACTTGAAAGCGGGCTATCACCGTGTTGCACGCCTGGTCCGTATAATCTACGTAGAAGAGTCCATTGGAGTTGTAGTTGGGGTGGAACGCCAGACCCAGCAACCCGCACTCGCCGCCGCTGCCGACCTGGGCGCGAATATCCAAGAACGGTCGCACCAAGAGCGCGCCATCCTTGATTATCCGGATTCGACCGGGTTGCTCGACAACGAATAGTCGGCCTTCGTCTCCCGGAGCGGCGGTGAGAAAAACCGGGAGTTCCAGTCCCGCCGCCACCAGCTCGGCGGTAAGTGGTCTTTCACTTGCCGACAAATTCGCGTGCGGCGCGGCCCCGAACCAGGCCAGGGCCAGAATACAGATGGACTGTCCCGCGTTCACGACGTTCGAACATCCTTTTCTGAAGTTCCTTTGCATAGGCCCACTTCCAACGCATTGATTCAAACGAAAACAAAGTACAACATATATTTATTCAAGACGCTTCTTCTGCACTGTCATTGAGAGTCGCCCGCAGTTAGAAAGCTTGGCTTGTTCTTCCTTGTTAAGTTCAGTAGCATTGGTTTGTGGTTGCCGCTGCAAAGTCCACGTTTCACCCACCAAAGCGAAGGAGTCCATTATGAGCGCGGTCGTATCAGCTTCGGCCATCCCCGACGTCGGAACCCATTTTCGTCCGCGACTTGTAAAGCTCGGCGAGGTCACGGTAAGCCGATTTATTGTGGGAGCGAATCCCATCGGCGGATATGCGCATCAGACCTGGCAACGCGATGAGGAGATGCGGGATTGGTATACGATGGAGCGCGTGAAGGAGCTCTACCGGCTCACCGAGGCAGCGGGGGTTACGACGCATCTGGCCCGGGCCGACGAGTTCATCGTGCGGGCCTTGCGCGAGTACCGGAACGAAGGTGGGGAGTTAATCTGGATCGCGCAGACCTGTCCGGGAGTGGGCTCTATCCGCCATGGGGTCAACAACGCGCGGGCGGGCAAAGCGAGGTGTTGTTTCATTCATGGGGGCGAAATGGATTATCGAGTCGCGCGCGGGGAAACGGCGGACGTGTTCGGGGCGATTCGGATGATCAAGGATTTGGGTATGGCGGCGGGAGTAGCCGGGCATCGGACGGATACGATCCAGTGGGCGGCGGACAACCTGGAGCTCGATTTCTTCATGACGTGCTACTACAACCCCGATGACCGCACGCGGCAGACCGCGCGCGATTATCACCTCGAGGAATATTACGGTCCGGAAGACCGGGATGCGATGTGCGCGCTCGTTCAGCAGTTGCCGCGTCCGGCGATACACTACAAGGTGCTGGCGGCGGGCCGGAACGACCCGAAGGAGGCATTCGATTATGTGGCCACGGCATACCGTCCGGGCGACGCCGTGTGCGTCGGCATCTTCACAAAAGAAGGCGCCGGTATGGTGCAGGAGGACGTAGATTCGCTGGAAGCCGCATTGCGGGCGAAATTTAAATAGGGACAGTC
>JACQVH010000184.1 GCA_016209895.1 Candidatus Hydrogenedentota bacterium
CACGACCACGCGCGGGTCTTGGCGCAGTTTCCACGCTAACTGGCCGTAGCCCACGTCTATCGCATACACCCGCGACGCGCCGTGCTGCAGCAGGCAGTCCGAAAATCCGCCCGTCGAAACCCCAACGTCAATCGCCACCAGACCCCGCACATCAACTCCAAATTCCCGTAGCGCCGCTTCGAGTTTTTCCCCGCCTCGACTGACGTAACGTGGCTCATCCTGTACATGCACCAACGTGTCCAAGGGAATCTGCATCCCCGGTTTATCCAGCTTCTTCCCCGCGACGGTAAATACTCGACCCGCGTGAATGAGACCCTGTGCCTGCGATCGGCTGACTCCGGTTTGGCGTTGCACCAATGTATCAAGTCGAACTTTCTCCATTCGAGCTACGGACACCGCTGTCGCCCGACGGCCTGGAAATCGGAACCGAAACCCGAAACCCGAAACCCGAAACCCGATCGCACTACTTCTTCTCCAACAAAACCACGGCTTGGGCGCTCATGGCCTCGCCGCGGCCTTCCGGGCCGACCCCTTCGTTCGTTTTTGCCTTCACAGAGATACCCTCGATTCCCAATCCGATCGTGTCCGATAAGCGCGCGCGTATTCTATCGAGATGGGGACTCAACCGAGGCCGTTCCGCAACGACGTTGGCATCCACATTCACTACGGCAAATCCGGCCGCCTTCACAAGGTCGAGTGTTTCCCGAAGCAGCGTGATGCTGTCCGCGTTCTCATATCGCGGTTCCGTGTCGGGAAAATGCTGGCCGATATTGCCCAACGCGGCGGCCCCCAACACGGCATCAATCACCGCATGCGTCAACACGTCCGCGTCGGAATGTCCCGCCAGGCCTCTTTCAAAGGGGATTCTCACGCCGCCGAGGACGAGCGGCCGCCCCGTGACCAGTCGGTGTAAGTCGTACCCGATACCTACCCGTGTCATGTCCAACCCTTCTCAATGATCAGCTCCGCCAAGGCCAAATCTACCGGAGTCGTCACCTTAAAGTTTAATGCGGTACCCGGCACGATCATAACCTTTTTACCGGTGCGCCGCACCAACGTGGCATCGTCGGTGGCCACGTAATTCGACGCGCGTGCCTGCGCATAGGCTTCCCGGATCACCGATACCTGGAAAGTCTGGGGAGTTTGGCACGACCATAGCGCCTGCCGATCTGGGGTCTTAATCAAACTGCGGTCGGCATCGGCTTCCAAAATCGTGTCCACACAAGGAACGGCTACCGTAGCAGCCCCCCACGCGGCCGCCGCTTCCTGACACGCGCGTATGGAGCCGTCATCCACGAACGGCCGTGCCGCGTCGTGAATCAATACCAACTCAGTGGCCGAATCGATCCGATCAAGACCGTTGCCCACGGAAATCTGTCGTTCGGAGCCGCCTTCTGAGAATTCGAAGTCCATCCCCGGAAAATAAGCCGTCAACGTTTCGCAGAACATCGGAATGGTTCCCGGCGGCGCGACAATCACCGCCCCTTCCACCAGTTTCACCGGCTGAAACCGTTTCAACGTGCGCACCAGCAGAGGCTCTCCCGCCAGGAGCGCCATGGCCTTGGGCCCTTGGCAGCCCAGCCGGACGCCCATGCCCGCTGCGGGAATGAGCAACTGCGACTTCACGGATAATTGTTATTGCTCAGTTTTGCGAAAATCATGCGCCCGGCGGTTGTCTGCAACACGCTGGTTACCGTAACCCCCACATCTCGCCCGACAAAATCCTTCCCGCCGTCCACGACCACCATCGTACCATCGTCCAAATAGCCGACGCCCTGGAACGCTTCTTTTCCTTCCTTGACAATCTTGACGTGCATCATCTCGTCCGGCAGCACTGCCGGTTTCAGCGAATTGGCCAAGTCGTTGATATTCAGCACGTCTACGCCCTCGATCTGGGCCACCTTATTCAGATTGAGGTCGTTCGTGATGATCTTAGCGTTAAACTCCCGGGCCACACGCACCAACTTCCCATCCACCTCCCGAATATCTACGGGATCATCCTCTAACACTTCTATTCCCCCTTCCGAATCGGAATCTTGAAGCGATTTCAGGATGTCAAGACCCCGCCGCCCGCGGGCGCGCCGCAACGGGTCCGGTGAATCCGCGATGTTTTGCAGTTCGCGCAGTACAAAACGGGGGATCATCAGTGTCCCTTCCACGAACCCCGTCTTCCAGATATCCGCAATCCGCCCGTCTATAATTACGCTGGTATCAATTAGCTTGGGGCTCTTGGTTTCGTAATGGCGTTTGCGTACCGCTTTGATAAGTGCTTCCCAATTGGATGCGCGTGTCAACCCGATAGATATCCCCATATACCCGAAGAGAAGGACCAAGGTCGTCGTGATGTAGGTCTTTACGATGGCGTCCTGGACTTTGGTCACAAAGACCAGATACTCGCCGAAGAAATAACCGACAATCATGGCAATCACGATTGCGCCCAAGGCGGGGGCCAGTCGTTCGAAAAGCTCTTGTGTAACGAACCGGAGAATGTACAGCACCACCAGGGACATGCCGCACCCGATCACCGCGCCGAGCGTGACCCAGGGATACGTGGTTAAGACGTTCGTCCCCTGGCCGCCTCGGGCGCCCACAATATAAAAGGTCCAGATTACGCCCATCAGGCTGCACGCCAGCACAAACAGCACGCGCACCAGTTTAAATGCCATGACTACCTCCTTTACTCGGCCAACACCTTCGAATCGCAACCCCGGCCGAGAAAATCCGCGCGCGCCTCGCGGCGCGCCTCCCGACGAATATCCAGCAAGATACCCTGACTCCAGCGTTTACTCAAATCTTCATTCTCTCGACGCACGCCGCCACAATCTCCGTCAATCTCGGTTCAATTCGGTTCGCAATTGCAATAATCTTCTCAATGTTCACCGGCTTCAGTGCATCGGGGGAACATTCATCCGTGATGGCGGAGAATCCCAGTACCTTCAACCCGCTGTGCACCGCCACTATGACTTCCGGTACCGTGCTCATCCCCACTGCATCCGCTCCCAAAAATCGCATAAAGCGATATTCGGCGCGTGTCTCGAGCGAAGGTCCGGGGCACGCTAGATAGACCCCGCGCTGCAGCTTGATCCCTTTCTTCATGGCCACCGACTCGGCCAGCGCGACCATCTCTCGACTGTACGGCTCGCTCATGTCCGGAAAGCGCGGACCCAGTTCGTCGTCGTTAGGACCGATCAGCGGATTATCGCCCATGAAGTTGATATGGTCCGTGATCACCATCAGATCTCCCGCCGCAAACTGCGGATTCAGCCCGCCGGCCGCGTTGGATACGATCAGGGCTCGGATGCCCAGTGCTTTGGCCACGCGCACCGGGAACGTCACCTGCTGAAGGGTGTAGCCTTCATACGCGTGGAGGCGCCCTGACAAGGCGATTACGTCTTTCCCGCCCAAGCGGCCGAGAATTAACTCCCCAGCGTGCGTGTGAACCGTCGCCTTCGGAAAATGGGGAATGTCTTCGTAACTGACGCGCGCGTCCGAGTCAATCTGTGCCGCCAGTCCATTCAGCCCCGTGCCTAAAATGATGCCAATACTCGGTTGTATTTTGGAATGTTTGCGAACTGACTTTGCGGCGCTTCCTATCTGCTTGCGCAATTCCGTCACCCGTCCGTTTCCTCCCGCTCTCGCCGTAAAACATGCTGCAACTGCTTCTGGAGTTCCTCTTTCGAGATACCCCTGAAGGATACTACCTTAAAACGGGACTTCTCACCACGTACCAGCGCGACTTTGCTCTTTGAAAGTCCCAACACCTTCGCCAGCAGGGAAAGTACCATCTCGTTGGCCCTTCCGTCCACCGGCGGCGCACTTACCGCGACCCGCACACGACCGTCCGGCTCCAGTCGTAGTCCGTCCTTCGAAGCCCGCGTCTGTACCCGCACCTCGAGTGTTGCCTCCTGATTGCTCATTACTCTTCACTCGGAACTCGGAACTCGGAACTCGGAACTCGGTATTCATCACTCGGCATTTCGCTCCAGACGCCCATGCGTTGATACTTCTCGCGCCGCTGCTCGCTGGTCCAACGCCCCTTGTCACATTCGCCCAAAAACCATGCCAACTCCTCGGCGACCGCCTGGGCCGCTACCTCCGGGTTGCGATGCGCGCCGCCCCCCGATTCCGGGAGCACGGCATCAATGGTATTCAGTGCGAGCAATTCACGCGCTGTCACGCGCAATGCCGATGCAGCCAACTCCTTTTTTTCTACGTCCTTCCATAGGATTTCCGCGCAGCGTTCCGGCGGACAGATCACGTAGATGGCATGTTCGAACATGGCCACCCAGTCGCCCAGCGCAATGGCCAAAGCGCCGCCGCTCCCCCCTTCGCCAAGAATGACCGCGAAGACCGGTGTCTTCACGCCAAGCATCTCCAACAGATTCTGAGCAATCGTGGGCCCCTGCCCGTGCGCCTCGGCCTCGATGCCGGGATGGGCGGCCGGCGTGTCTACAAAGGTCACGATGGGCAGCCGCCACCGTTCCGCGAGACGGAACGCTCGCAATGCCTTTCGGTACCCTTCCGGATGGGGCATCCCAAAATTCCGCGCCACCTTCTCCTCGGTCGTTACGCCCTTCTGCTGACCTACTACCATGAGCGTGCGCCCGCGAAACCGCCCGATACCCGTTATAACCGCCGCGTCGTCGCCGCCCAGGCGATCGCCATGGAGCTCAAAGAAGTCTTCCAATATACGGCGCGTATAGTCCAACATGCGCGGGCGCAACGCGTGGCGCGCCAATTGCACGCGCTGCCACGCCGTCAAGTTCTGAAACACGGTTTCCCGCTCGCGTTCCAGTTCGCTGATCAGTTCTCCGCGTGCGTCACCCTCGGGCGTCTTCTCGATGAGAGCTTCGATTTCGAGGATGCGGCGCTCGAAAGGAAGACTCGTTTCGAGACCTAACCGTCCACGCTCATTGCTCTCGGCCACCCGCAGTAGCTCCCTATAGTCCACGGACTGGAACCAATGCGGTTCCAGAGATTGATGAAGAAAAGACTAAGACTTTACTATACCATGAAAAAGCACAAAACTGTAATCTCGACGACGCCACGAAAGAGATAAGTTTCTCGCCCTTGTGCATTGATTCTTCCTCAACGAACCGTAAAGTCATTTGCGACAAACACTTCCCCACCGTTCCAATCCCTTCACATCACGCAAAGTTCCCTTCCCAAAACAAAGACCCCGGCGGTCAACTACCCGCCGGAGTCGGTTATTTCCATTCGCTTATGATTATCGAGATTACACCGGTTCGAGCGCTTCGTCAAAGTACTCGGCGAAACAATCCGCATGCCAGTACTCACCATCCTCTAAACGGATGGAACCAAGATCGAACTCGTGCACCTCTAACGGTTCATTACACAGCGCACAACGCATACGACTACAACTCACTCCTTTCTCATTCGTGGAATTCGTGGGCACCCCCGGAAGAGTGAGCGGTTTATACCACAGCCCAACCCCAGTGTCAAGACCAGTCAAAACTCGAGCACCGTAATCGAGAGGTCATGCTCGCAATCGGGATTCGTAATCGCCCCTCGCACTCGCCTTTCCGTAATCGAAAATCATAATCGCACCTCATTAGGTTGAACCCTGACGACCCCGAGACGACTACCTTGTCAAATCTCCGTTCTCAACTTTGAAATCTCAAATCGCGACACACCGCACGTGGCTCGCCATTCGAAGATTACCCAAACTTCACTACATTCCCACTCTCGGCGGCCCTGACGGCCAATACGGCAGTCTCGACCGCTCGACGCGCATCTTCCAACCGCAGCCGCCCGCTTGGCCGCCCTTCGATTACGTCGAAAAACTCGGTGTACTCGCTCACGAGTCCTCGCGTGCGGTAGTCTTCGAAATTCACGGCTGGCCGTTCTTCCGCTTGGCCCTCGACTTGCACTCGTATCGGCCTTTGGCGATCTTGAGAGTCTAACTCCAGCACTCCCTTCGATCCTATGATGCGCAACGCGGCGCGGAGACTCGCTCCCGGCCGCAAGAGAAAGCTGCCTTCTACCACCGCGACGGCGCCGCCCACGTAATTCACTACCGCCACCAAGTGATCGTAGGCCCCGCGCGAATGCCGGTGTCCTTGCGCCACGACGCTCTCGGGCGGGCCCAGAAACCAATTCAGCAAATCAAAATCATGGATCATCAGGTCAAACGGCGCCCCGCCCCCGATGGACCCGTCCATTCGCCAGGAATCGTCGCTTCCCACTTGCAACCGCGACATATACACCGCCAACGGATCGCCCAATTTCCCGCTGCGCACTATCTCGGCGATGCGCGTATAAACCTCCACGAACCGCGTCAAGTGCCCGACCATCAGCGTGCGCTTGGTCGCTGCGGCCGTCTTGATCAGTACGTCTACGTCGTCGAGCGATAGCGCCAGCGGCTTTTCGCAAAATACATGTTTGCCCGCCCGAAGCGCCGCTTCCGCACAGTGCCGGTGCAGATGGTTCGGCACGCATACCGCGACGGCGTCCACATCGTCGGCCCCGACCAATTCTTCGGGCTCCGTTAGTCGCGCCCCCAGTTCACGGGCCCTGGGCCACTCCGCATCGAGACGACGCCGCGCCACGCGCGTCAAGCGAGCGCGGGCCGGCAATTGCGCCAGCGCTTCCAAATGCGCCTCCGCAAAATGTCCTGCCCCGAGTATCCCGATGCGAAGCATGTATCCATTCCTTTCAGGGAACGCCCGTATACGCATTCGGCCATCACTGTCCAAACGAGTATATCAAATTGCGGTCCCCTCCCCCCGTCCATAGTGGGGAATCAAAGGGGGCAATTCCGCAATCCACAATCCACAATCTGCAATCTACAATCCACAATCGTTATCTCTGACCCACTACGCCTGCTGATTGTGTTCCCCAGAATCGGCCCGTATAATCCGCAGCAATAACCCATGGGAGTATCGAGATGGCAACCACTCCGGCACGGCGGGCTCTGATTACCGGCGTCACTGGGCAGGACGGATCGTACTTGGCTGATTTTCTCCTCGAACAGGGATACGAGGTCTACGGCGTGGTGCGACGCGCCAGCACCGAGACCTTCGAACGCATCAATCACATCAAGAACCAGTTGACTCTCGTCCAGGCCGATCTGACCGACCAAGTCTCCATGATTGACGTGATCGGCTCCGTCCGCCCGCAGGAAATATATAACCTCGCCGCGCAAAGCTTTGTGCCCACCTCCTGGAAGCAGCCGATCTTGACTGGGGAGGTAACCGCGTTAGGAGTTACCCGCATGCTCGAAGCCATTCGTTTGGTGGATAAAGGCATCCGGTTCTATCAGGCCTCCTCAAGCGAAATGTTCGGGCGCGTCCAGGAGACGCCGCAGACCGAGAAGACGCCCTTTTATCCGCGCAGCCCATACGGCGTCGCGAAGGTCTACGGTCACTGGATCACAGTCAACTATCGCGAAAGCTACGGTATCTTTGCCGTCTCCGGTATTCTCTTCAACCACGAGTCTCCGCGGCGCGGACGCGAGTTCGTCACGCGCAAAATCAGCTACGGCGCGGCCCAAATCAAGTACGGCCTCGCGAAGGAACTGCGCCTCGGAAATCTGGACGCCAAACGGGACTGGGGCTTCGCCGCGGACTACGTGCGCGCCATGTGGATGATGCTGCAACAGAAAGAGCCGGAAGATTACGTCATCTCCAGCAACGAGACCCACACCGTGCGCGAGGTCTGCGAGCTGTCTTTTGGACACCTCGGCCTCGATTGGCAGCAATTCGTCAAAGTGGACCCGGAGTTCTATCGCCCCGCCGAGGTACATCACCTGCATGGCGACTGCACCAAGGCCCGCGCCAGACTGGGCTGGCGTCCGGAAGTCTCCTTTTCGGAACTCATCCGGATGATGGTGGACACCGACCTCGCCCGCGTAAGGAAGGAACTCGGCAGTTCGAAATGACTCTCCGTGCACTCGTCACCGGCGCCAACGGATTCGTCGGCAAAGTTCTCTGCAACTACCTCGACGCACAAGGCTGGACCGTGTTTCGCGGAATCGGTCTGGGACCGACCGAAGCCGGTGAGCGCTATCTCTGCGACCTCCGTGAAACCGATCAAGTCGAGGGAATGCTGCGCTGGGCGGGCGACCTCACGCACGTCTTTCATCTTGCGGCGATTACGTTTGTCCCGCAAGGAGAAGAGAATCCCCTCGAAGCCATGGAAGTCAATTTACTGGGCACCGTCCGCCTCCTGGGCGCCCTACGCCCCCACGCGCCCAAGGCGCGCTTCCTATTTGTGAGCACCGCCGGCGTCTACGGCTCGCCGCGATGGACCCCCATCACCGAAGACCACCCTCTGAACCCGGAAGAGCCGTACGCCGTCTCGAAAGCGGCCGCCGACCATTACTGCGCTTACCTCGCCAAGGCTACCGGAATGGATATCGTGCGCCTGCGCCCGTTCAATCATTCCGGAACCGGCCAGTCCGATCAATTCGTGCTTCCCAGCCTCGCTCGCCAGATCGCCGCCATCGAAGCCGGCAAGGCCGAGCCCCGGCTCATGGTGGGTAACTTAGAATCCGCGCGCG
Organism: Candidatus Hydrogenedentota bacterium; assembly: GCA_016209895.1. Taxonomy (GTDB): domain Bacteria; phylum Hydrogenedentota; class Hydrogenedentia; order Hydrogenedentales; family SLHB01; genus JACQVH01. The sequence continues at coordinate 8,522 of JACQVH010000184.1, forward strand.
ACTTCTCGCACGTGGACGACGTGGTCCGTGCCTACGAACTTGCGGCCCTGCGCGGCAATTCCGGCGAAGCCTACAACGTGTGTTCGGGCCGCTCCTACAGCATCCGCGACGTGCTCGAGATTCTGCAGTCGCTCGCCAAGATCCGTTTCGCCGTCGAGGTAGACGCCGCGCGCGTCCGTAACGTGGACGTGCGGAACATCATCGGCTCCCACGAAAAACTCTCCGCCCACACCGACTGGCGCCCCCAATACTCCATCGAATACCTCCTACGCCAACTCCTCGAACACTGGCGCACCCGCGCGGTTATTTGATAATCCAACACGCCGCGATCCCGGGGTCAGTCCTATTCCAAATGACGGTGTACCACGCCGTCCATGCGCGCCCCACCGCAATACTGGAAACTGGAAACCACAAACCGGAAACTAGAAACTCGAGACCTGCGACCCTAAACCCGAGACCCTGAAAACCGCCTCGCCGCCTCGATGGTGTTCTTCAGCAGCATCGCCCGCGTCATGGGTCCGACGCCGCCGGGCACCGGCGTGATCGCCGCTGCTTTCTCGCTCACGGCCTCGAAGTCCACGTCGCCCACAAACCGGTACCCCGACTTCTTCGACGCGTCCGGCACGCGCGTAATCCCCACGTCAATGACAACGGCTCCCGCCTTTACCATGTCGGCCTTCATAAATTCCGGCTGGCCCATCGCCGCAATCAAAATGTCTGCCCGAATCGTATGCGCGGCCAGGTCCGGCGTTCGCGAATGACATACGGTCACGGTCGCATTGGCGCCGGACGCCTTCTGCATCAACATCGCCGCGAGAGGCTTTCCCACAATATTCGAGCGGCCCACGATGACCACGTGCTTACCCGCGGGATCATATCCCGACCGCACCAGAAGCTGCTGCACGCCGTGGGGGGTGCAGGGCAATAGTGCCCGCTCGCCGATCAGCATCCGCCCCACGTTGACCGGATGGAATCCATCCACGTCCTTGTCCGGATCGATCGCATTCACAACCTTTCGTTCATCAACGTGGTCCGGCAACGGCGACTGGACGAGGAACCCGTGAACCCGCGCGTCCCGATTGAGGTCGGCGATCAAGCCCAAGACACGCTCTTCGCTGGCGTCCGCGGGTAATTCAAACCCGAAGGACTCGATCCCCACTTCCGTGCAATCTCGGTGTTTGTTGCGCACATAAAGCTGGCTGGCGGGGTCCTCGCCCACAATCACCACCGCCAATCCGGGGGTCACGCCATGCCGCTTCAGCGCGGCCACTTCGGCTTTCACTTCTTCCCGGATCATCGCCGCAATCAAATTCCCATCAATGATCTTCGCCATCTCGGACCTCGCGCGTTTTCCCCTTCCATTTGGCACTGGCTCAAGGCTCAGTGTCACGAACCCCAATCTCGGCCTGCAATTTGCGCCGAAAATCACCCAATCCTAGCCGACGTCCCCAATCGTAGTCGAGCCTCGCTCGCGAGCCAAACCCGCGTCGAGGTCTCAGGCAACTTCTACAGCTTCCTCTTTGCGGCCTTCGGCGGTCACTTTTCCCGTGCGGGGACCGCTGGGCGAAAGCAGTAACGAGAGGGCAAGCCATCGGGGGACCTCATGACCGGGTTTGCCCATCTGCAATTTCAGATGCCGACGATACATCATCGCCAGGCAATAAACGCCGAACATCGCGAACGGCACCAGCACCCGCACGATCCCGTCCAGCACCACGATATGGTCAAGGCCCTTCAGCGCGGGTAAGACAAACACGTGCCCCGTAAAGATCGGCAGCGACGCCTGCCCGAATAAGCAGACGGGATACCTGATTCTCTGCAGGAAGGCGAGGTAATATTCGGCCAAACCCAGCGTCGCGAGCAACAGCACCGTAAACCCGGCAAAAAATAGGAAATACCAGGGGCGCGGGGGCGCCTTCAACGCGCCGTCAATGATGTCCTTGGTATTGTACTCCCCCAGCACCGTACCCCACGCCCAGCCGACGGCGACCATCGCGACCGCCGCCACGAATAATCCCGCGAGCAGGCGCTCCGTGTCGCGTGCTTTCAACGAGCGACGAAGAGCAACGCCTATGGCCATCCCGAGCAAGGCGGTCCCGGAGAGTTGCAGGTACGCGAAACTACCCGACACCACGTAAAGGCGAACGAACTCGACCAGGTTGAGTTCGGGGCTTTGCGGCCACAAGTGAAACACGATGATTGTTCCGATCACCCAATGCAGGATACCGAGTACGAGACACAGGGCCACGGGCCGCCGCTGGATAATCCGCAGCCATACCGGCACCGTCGCGACCCCCAGCGTGTAATAGGCCAGAATCGAGTACGTGCCGAAGAGCCAGGCCATGGCTTCGAAATTGCCGTCGCCGACGAGCTCCCCATAGTGCGGGACTCGGATAATCGCGGCGCACAAAATCAGCAGGGCCACCCGGCGCAATAACTTGCGATCCACCGCCTGCCTTTGCCCGCTCATGAGTTTCTCGAAATAAACGAATCCGGCCGTGACGCCAAAGATGGTCACAAAGGCCGGAGTCGCGAACCGTCCGGACCACCGCAGAAAAGGATGGATAAACGCCAACTGCGGGACATGCTCAAAGAAACCTTCCCCGAAATGAATGAGCATCATGGCGCAAATGGCCACGGCGCGCACTTCGTCCAGGCACGTCAGCCGCTCCGCGCGGTACCAAATGCCCGCGCCCGAACGCGAACTCGAACTGGATTTCTCCGGCTCCAATTTCACTCCTACTGTCAATCCAAACCCAGATGTCGGCTCACCAGCGACGTCGTAATCCAGGCTTATTCGTCTTTAGAGGTTTCGTAATCGAGATTCGTAATCGAGAATCGTGCTCGTAATCGTCGGTTCGTAATCGAGATTCGTAATCGAGGATCGTGCTCGTAACCCGTAATCGGCTCCTATTCCACATTCCGTACTCCACATTCCACGTTTGCACGGCTTCCCCCCAACGTAGACGCATTATACCATGTAGCCAAGTGGTGAACGGCCAGTGCCCAAAGGACATAAGCTACAAAAAGTGGATGGTAGCCCGAAAGCTCGGAAACCAGCAAATTGAAGCCGGGCGGCCGGTACGGGCTGGTGGACACCAGCATCAACAGCAGGACCATAAGGTAGGCGCTGACTCGACCCAATCGCTGCAGCAGGAAGTAAGTCGGTGCCAACAAAAGAATGTACGAGTAATTCATGAAGCGTGGGATGATCAAGGCAAATACAAAACACGCCAAGCAAACTTGCCACTTTCTCCGCTCAATCGCCTCAAAACCTCTAGCTTTCTCTCCAGCCCACCACGTAATCACGATGACCCCCACGACCGCGACCGCGAAGAGACCGGCCTGAATTATTCGGGGTACCACCACGCCGCCCTTCTCCCCCACTACCCGAAAGACCTCCTGAATCAGCGGCCAGGTCGCCGGGTTCGCCACCTCGCCCGTACGCCCCAGTCCGCCGGTTAACCCGGTCAGGCTGGCGACGAATTCCAGGAACAGTTTCGGCTCGACGAGCGCCGAGATTCCGAGGTACAAACCAAAGAACGCTCCCGATTGCACGAGATAGCGCCAGCGGCGTGGATCATCCGTGCGCAAAAGCAAAACGAGGAAGAATAGCGGGAGCAGCTTGAACATCGCCGTGCACGCCACCAGGATTCCGAACCGTTGAAAGCGGCCCTGCACGAAGGCCGCGAATGCCAGCCAAAGCAAAAGTTCCTCGAAAAGCGAGACGTTTGCCGTGGACAAGTCACAGTAAATCGTGTAGTTGAAGCCGAACAGACAGAGAAGAAAGAAAAGCCCGTCCCACTTGGTATCCAGATATTTCCGTTCCCAGACCCAGAACAATCCGCAAAGTACCGCGACTTTCAGGGCGAGATAAAGATAATAGGCGCCGGAGTAGCTGAACAATGTCAGCAATTTGAAAAGGTACAGGATCAACGGCGGATAGTAATACTTGAGATGAACCGGCCGCCCGGCCAGTTCGGTCAAAACCTCCTTGTCGTAGGGATTGAGGCTCTTGCTGTGGGCCTCCGCGGCGTAGTAGTAAGTCAGGATGTCTACCTGGAAGTCCTGCGGCGTTAGCGCGATCTTGCCGATGACGGCCAGGAAGTATAGTCCGACCACCAAGGCGACGATCTTGTTCCACTTGGACGGCCGCTCGATGCTTCAGTCCTCCTATGAAAGACGCCAGTTCACATACTCGACGGCGTTGCGAAAGATTTGCAGACCGTCCCCTTCGGGCCTCAAAGCTTCACGGAACCAGCGGGGGTGTTGTGTTCGAACGACGTGGGCTTCGGGATGCGGCATCAGGCCGAAGATGCGGCCGGTGGGATCGCAAATCCCGGCAATATCGTCCACGGAGCCGTTCGGGTTCGCCGGGAAAACCTCCCCCACCGGGGAACCGTCACTCCGGCAATAGCGCAACGCCACTTGACCCTGCGCTCGCAGCTTCTCAAGCACCGCCTCCTCCCGCGGGATGAACTTTCCCTCACCATGCCGCACCGGCAACGTAATTTGGGTAATACCCTTGAGCCAGACGCAGCGCGTGCCCGGGTCGGTCCGAAGATTCACCCAGCGATTCTCAAAACGTCCGGAGTCGTTGTTGGTTAAGGTGACTTCCTGTGTAAGAGCACCGTTAAAGAGCGGCAACAACCCCATTTTCACCGCCACTTGGAACCCATTGCAGATGCCGATAGCCAACTTGCCGTCGGCGATGAATTTCAGCAGCGGCTCGCCAAACTTGTAGCGCAAGCGATTGGCGAGGATTTTTCCGGAGGCGATGTCATCCCCGAACGAAAAACCCCCGGGAATCGCAAGGATATGAAATCCATCGAGCAACGCCGGGCGGCCAATCAGGTCGTTGAGATGCACGCGCTGCGCATCGCTGCCCGCGCCGCGAAACGCCCACTCCGTTTCGTAATCGCAGTTAATCCCAAAGCCTGTCAAGACGAGCGTTCGTACGGTCATAGCCCAGCTCTCTGATGACTGTTCCCCACCGTTTACCAGCGCAGCGTCTTCTGCCACGCCTCCTTGAGTTCTCCCAACGCCACTTTCAAGTTAACGCCGCCGTAACCCCGCAACCGGAACACTTTCTCCGAAATCACTTCGCCAAGCCCGGTCACCGGATGCGATCGCAAAAGCGCTTCGAAGTCCGCCGCCTTGTCTGGCACCACCGTAACTACGAACCGGCTCGGCGATTCGCTGAATAACGCGACCGCGTTACTATCGAATCCCAGCGGCGTGATGTCGAGGTTCATGCCGAATCCGCCGGCAAAGGCCGATTCCGCCAGCGCGACTCCCAATCCGCCGTCCGAGCAGTCGTGGCACGACGCCACCAAACCCGCCTCGATGGCCTGCGACAACCGTTCATACAACGCCAGCGCGCGACTCGGTTCGAGCGTGGGTACCGTCGTTCCCACTTGCCCGAACAGCGCCAGATACTCGCTCCCGCCCATTTCATCCCGTGTTTCTCCCACCGCGTATACGCGATCGCCCGGACGTTTCACGTCCATGGTTACAACCTTACTTACGTCGTCAAGAATGGCCACCGCCGTAAACAGCACGGTCGGCGGGATTGAAATCTTCGTATCACCGATCTTGTAATCGTTCTTCATACTGTCTTTTCCGCTGATGAGCGGAATGCCATACGCGACGCAGACGTCGTACAACGCCTGGCAGCAACGCACCAGTTGCGCGAGCTTGTACTCGCCGTCCGGCGCCTTCTCGCTTTGCACCGGGTCCGGCCAGCAGAAATTGTCCAACCCGGCGATTCGGCCCAGCTTCGCGCCCACACAAATGAGATTGCGCATCGCCTCATCCACCGCGCACGCCATCATGCGATACGTGTCGAGATCGCTGTACTTAGGACAAATCCCGCAGGCCACCGCCAAACCGCGGCTTGACCCCGGCACCGGACGAATCACCCCGGCGTCGCCCGGACCATCATTGTCCACGCCGTAGAACTGCTTCAGCACGCTCTGGCCCATGACCTCGTGGTCGTACATCCGCACGAAGACTTCCTTGCTGCAAACGTTCAGGCTGCCAAGCACGGCCTTCAGGGCTGACGCCAGGTCGTTGCCTTCAATCAAAGGTTCACGCAGCAACTTCGGCGGCTTCCACCGCGCCTTAAGTCGCATTTTGGGCAGACCCTCGTGCAGGAACTCCATGCGAAGCGCGCCGATCAGCTTTCCCTCGTAGAAGCATTCGAGGCGCCCCGAGTCGGTGAAGTTCCCCAGCACGGTTGCCTCGACTGCGCGCCGTTCCGCGAGCGCCAAGAAGTCCCGGATCTGCACAGGGCTCACGGCCAGCGTCATTCGCTCCTGCGCCTCCGAAAGGAAAATTTCCCACGGGGCCAACCCCGCGTACTTGAGTGGCACCCGTTCGAGATGCACTTCCGCCCCGCCCGGTTTTCGCGCCATCTCGCCGACGCTCGACGAAAGTCCACCCGCCCCGTTGTCAGTAATACAGTTGAACAGGCCCAAGTCGCGGGCTTCCAGGAGGAAATCAACCAGCTTCTTCTGAGTGATCGGATCGCCGATCTGCACCGCTGTCGCGGGCGACCCTTCATGCAATTCCTCGGACGAGAACGTGGCCCCGTGAATGCCGTCTTTCCCGACCCGCCCTCCGCACATCACGATGAGATCGCCGGGATTCGCCCGTTTCTCATGACTCGCCCGACCCGCCACGGTCGCCGGAATCAGCCCGCCCGTTCCGCAAAACACGAGCGGCTTGCCCAAGAAGCGCTCGTGGAACACGATGGCACCGTTCAAATTCGGAATGCCGCTCTGGTTGCCGCCGTCCTTCACGCCCTGATGCACGCCGCGGAGTACGCGCCGGGGATGGAACAATCGCGGCGGGATTTCCCCGTCGTAAAACGGCGACGCGAAACAGAAAACGTCCGTATTGAAAATGCACCGGCAACCCAGTCCCGCGCCGAGAATGTCGCGGTTCACGCCGACAATGCCGGTAATCGCGCCGCCGTACGGGTCGAGCGCCGACGGGCTGTTATGGGTCTCGACTTTCAGCGCAAAATTCCACGCGTCGTCAAACCGGATGATCCCCGCGTTGTCGTGAAAGACGCTGACCAGCCAATCAACGTTCTTAGCCACGGCATCGGTCGCCGCTTTCACGTACGTCCGGAACAAGCTATCAATCGTGCGCGTCGAGCCGTCGGCGTCCGTAAATTGAATCGTGGCGTTGAATATCTTGTGTTTGCAATGTTCCGACCACGTCTGCGCCAGGATTTCAAGTTCGATATCGGTCGGTTGCGCGCCCAGCCCCTGACGCGCCCGCTCCGCGCGCACCTGCGGGTCGCGATAGTAGGACTGAATCGCCCGCAACTCGTCCAATTCCAGAGCCAGCATGCGACCGCGACTCAAGGCGACGAGTTGCTCATCAGTCAATCCCAAATTGATCTCATGGACGACGGGATCGCTGCGCTCCGTAACGATAGGTAGACCCAACAACGACTCGCCGTGCAATCCGGCCATCTCCTCACGGGATCTTATGACCCAACGCTGAATGAGACCGTTGGCCAACAAATCGCGTGCAATCCGGTCGCACGTCAGTTGCGTAGTTTTGCCCGTGAAAGCAAAGAGCGTGGACTTGTACACCCCTTCCCCGGGTCGCAGACTTCGGCCTAAAGTGTCTGCCACCGCTTCCGCCGAACTCTTGCCCACGTTGTCGGTGACGCCCGGCCGAAAACCCACTTCAACGATATGCGAGTAGTCGCACAAAAGTGAGTGGTCCACGACCGAATCCTGGATGACCGGGTCGGTGAAGAGTTCGGCGCGTAGGCGCTCCAACTCCCCCGCGTTCAAGTCGGCGTCAATGGTATAGACGTCAACGACGCGAACGTCCTCGACCTCGATGCCAAGATCCTCGGCGAGCCGCTTCTTCACGCCTTGACCGATGGGGTCCGCTAAATGCCCCTTCATCGCCACTTCAATGCGATGCGCCATAATTCAAGGCCCCCACGTAGTGCACCTTGTGTTCTCCGGCGATGACCCGACCCACCAACGTCGGCTCCTCGCACGCCTGCTTGAGAGTGTGCAACGCCCGGTCCGCCTCGTCCTCCGCCACCACGACCAGATACCCAATCCCCATGTTGAACGTTCGCAACATCTCGCTGTCCGCCACGCCGCCCGTTTTCTGGAGAAAGTGAAAAACGGGCGGCACTACCCACGCGCTCAGGTCAATTTGCGCCCCGAGATGTTTCGGCACCGTCCGCGGCAAATTATCGGTAATTCCACCGCCCGTGACGTGCGCCATGCCCTTGACGCCCACCACCTTCATCAATATTTGAATCACCTTCGAGTAACTTCGGTGCGGCTCCATCAGCGCCTCCGCCACCGTGCGACCTGTTCCCGGCAGTTCATCCTGACACGCCAATCCCGCCACGCCGAAGCAGATCTTCCGCGCCAGGCTGTACCCGTTGGTATGAAGCCCCGAAGAACCGAGACCGATGATGACATCACCCGCTTGAACCGTTGAACCGTCCACGATCTTCGCGCGGTCCACCACACCCACAATCGTTCCCGCCAAATCGTACTCATCGGGATGGTACATGTCCGGCATCTCGGCCGTCTCCCCGCCGATCAAGGCGCATCCGGCATATCGGCACCCATTGGCAATGCCCTGAATGACTTCCAGCACGATCTCCGGATTCAGCCTGCCGAACGCCAGATAATCCAGGAAGAAGATTGGCCGCGCCCCCTGAACAAGAATGTCGTTAACGCAGTGCGAGACCAAGTCAATGCCGACCGTGTCGTGTTTCCCCGTCATGAAAGCCAGTTTTAACTTCGTACCGACCCCGTCCACACTCGAGACCAGCACCGGCTGCTCCATACCCGCCGTATCGAAGCTGTACATCGCGCCGAACGTGCCGATGTCGCACAGAACCCGCTCGTCGTATGTCTTCCGAACCACCCCCGCGATCTGGCGCAATGCTTGATCCGCTGCATCAATATTGACTCCGGCATCGCGATAACTCAGCCGGTGTTTCTTCTCGGCCATCGCCGATCTCCTCGCTCCACCTCGCCGCCAAACCCGTCCGCCGGAGACTATTCTATCGGACACCACCGCCGCCGGCAGTAAAGACGTTGGGAACAGAGCAAACACCACGCCCGCATTCGGGCTCCACAAATCCACTCTCCGCACCCAAACAGGCTGGAGACCAAACTCTATCATACGCGCCGTTCCAAAGTCTAAGCGCCCGAAGGTTGGGTTGTCTTTTGTCCTTCACCCTTCGGTCTTAATCCTGCAAGTTGGATACGACCGGTTTGTCCGCCTTCTCCGGATATACTTGCGCAGGCGGTTATACTGATCTATAAGGTGACCCAACTGTCCTGGCTTATGGCCGTTTCCCGGTTGAATGGGCCGACAAACTAATGACCATGCAGCGTGATATTCAAAATGTGGCCATGATGGCCAGCTTGGCGGTGGCCGTGCTGATGTTGGCGGGCAAACTGGGCGCATATTTCCTGACCGGAAGTACGGCGATCCTTTCCGATGCGATGGAATCGGTGGTGCACGTCGCGGCAACTGGTATCGCGGCAGGCAGTCTGTGGTACTCTCGTTTGCCCGCGAATCGTCAGCATCCCTACGGGCACGGCAAGATTGCGTATTTCTCAGCGGGATTCGAAGGGGCGCTCATCCTGACGGCGGCGCTGTTTATCTTATACGCCGGGATCAGGTCTCTAGTGGTGGGCATTGAACTGCGTGCACTTGGCCAGGGCCTGTTGATTACCGGGGTCCTGTGTTTGATAAACCTGGGTTTGGGGCTCTTCTTGGTCTATGTGGGCAAGTCCCGAAACGCGCTGATTCTGGTGGCGAACGGCAAGCACGTTCTGACCGACATGTGGACCAGCGCCGGGGTCGTCGGCGGCGTCGCAGTGGTATGGATCACCCGCATCGCCTGGATTGATCCCGCCGTCGCGATTGCCGTGGGTCTGAATATCCTGATCACCGCCGGTAAACTGATGAACGAAGCCTTTCGTGGACTGCTGGACGTCGCCGATCCTCAAAAGACCCAATTGCTGTTGCGATGCCTCGAACAAGCCATTGATAATCGAAATCTTTCCGGTTTTCACCAACTCCGGCATCGCCAAAGCAATGATCAGATGTGGATTGAGATGCACGTGTTAGTGCCGGGAGACATTACCACCCGCGAAGCGCACACCAAGGTAACGCAGGTCGAGGAATCCATCCGTGGGTTGTTTCCTGGGTATCAGGTTCACGTTACCTCGCATGTCGAGCCGGCGCGTCACGAGATGGCGCATCCCGGCGGACACCCGGACTTGGTGGACCCGTTTAAGGCGCCCGAGCGAGTCGGGCCGCTGCCACCGGCCGCCGGCGCGCAAGTGGTCGAAGTGGAACGGCCTAAGACAAGTAAAGACTTTTCACCTTAGATTCGCGGTTTTGGATAGATTTCGATTTGTAAACGGCACATGGAACACTGGGATCACGGAGAATAGTATGGTGATTCAAGGCGGCAAATTGGCGGCGAAGATGCTCAAGCGGGCCGGCGTGGATTGTGTATTCACGCTGTGCGGCGGACATGTCATGCCCATTTATGATGGATGCCTGGACGAGGGCATCCGCATCGTGGACGTGCGACACGAGCAGGCCGCTGCTCACGCCGCAGATGCGTGGTCCCGGTTGAATCCCGGCCGGATTGGCGTGGCCATTGTCACCGCCGGACCCGGCGTCACCGACGCCGTCACGGGCGTGGCCAATGCCTGGCGCGCCAATTCTCCCATGCTTGTCTTCGGCGGCCAAGGGCCGTTTGCAAACCGGGAACGCGGTTCTTTGCAGGAAATGGACCACGTGGCCTTGATGAAGCCCATTACGAAATGGGCGGGGGCCTGCTACGAGACGCAACGGATTCCGGAATACATCGAACTCGCCATCCGCCATGCCATATCCGGCATACCTGGACCGGCCTACCTGGAAATTCCCTTGGATATTCTGATGGGTGATTACGAGCTTGAACGCATTTCTTTACCGCCGGTGCGGACATCGCCGCCGCGTATTGCGCCCGACGATGCCGACGTTCTCGCGGCGTTGCGCCTCCTGGAAGAGGCCGAGCGACCCATGTTAATGGCCGGTACCAGCGTGAAATGGTCGTGCGCGCAGGCACCGCTGAATGCCTTCCTCGCCGCGACGCACCTGCCGGCTTACGTCAACGGTATGGGCCGGGGGACAATTCCCCGCGACTCGGTTCACCTCTTCGCCCGCACCCGCCGCGACGCGATGGAGAACTGCGACGTTCTCGTTTTGGCGGGCGCCGTCCTCGATTTTCGCCTCGCATTCGGCGCGAACTTGCCGCGGGACGCGAAGATTATCCAAATGGAAATGGACCATCTATTGATTGGCCAGAATCGGCCCGCCGACGTGGCCTTGGTGGGCAATCTCGCCTGCAGTTTCGAATCCATGCTTCGCGTCATGAAGAGTGAGGGGATCGGCTTGGACTTCAACGAATACGCGGGCAAGTTGCGCTCCGTCGAAAGGGAACAGGGTCAGTGGTCGCGGAATCGGGCAAAGTCCGACGCGGTTCCGATCGAGGCGGCGTGCCTGTGCCAGGAACTAGCCGATTTTGTGGACGACGACATGATCGTGATCGGCGACGGCGGAGACATTGTCGCCCAGGCCGCCAAGGTGCTGCCTGTTCCCAAGAACGGTTTGTGGATGGACCCGGGGCCTCTCGGCACGCTGGGGATCGGCATGCCGTTCGCCGTGGCCGCGCAGATAGCTAATCCAAACAAGCGGGTACTGGTCATATTCGGCGACGGCAGTTTCGGCCTGAACGGGTTCGAGTACGACACCGCGGCGCGCTTTAATCTCCCCATCGTCGGCGTGGTCGGCAACGATGCCGCGTGGGGGCAGATGATGCGTCCGCAGGGCGCTTTCTATGGCAAGGACCGATTGGTGGCCACGCAGTTGGGCCATACTCGATACGATCGGGTTGTGGAAGCCTTGGGCGGATATGGAGAATTGGTGGAGAAGCCCGGCGATATACGCCCAGCGCTCGAGCGCGCCTTTGAGTCCGGGAAGCCAGCCTGTATCAATGTGATTCTGAAGCAAGACTTGGAGTATAAAGGCGGCGCTTACATCTAGACGCATGAATTTTCGGACTCGCACGTCACAACGTTCCAGAATAGGATTTATGGTGATCCTTGCTGCGCTCGCCTCCGGTTTAGCCGTTGCAGACCCGCCGGTCATCAAGAAGCTGGGCACGATTGACTGCGACCTGGTCGAGACGACCCCGGTCGTGTTCCACGGCAAGCTTTATCGTTTCGAGTACGTGCGGGAGAATTACAAGCGCAACCAGACGGGCAAGTCCTACTTCCGCTTTATGGATGCGGCCTCCGGGCAGCCAACGCCTTCGTTCGCCATGGGCTACCATCTCGGCTGCGCGTACGTAGAAGGGGAGACGGTTTACGCCTATGGCGTGGACCGGTGGGGCGGGGAAACGATTCAAGCGTTCCGATCAACGGACTTGGGAAAATGGTCCTCGCAAGAGGCCATCCGCTTGCCGGGCTGGGGCATTTACAACACGTCGGTCTGCAAGAGCGATTCCGACTACGTGATGGCCATCGAGATCGGGGAGCCGCCCGAGGAAGTCGGAGTGCGGTTCACGATTCGCTTTGCGAGATCCAAAGACCTTTTGAACTGGCAAATCACTCCCTCGGATTGCGTATACGCCCGCGACAAATACACGGCCTGCCCCGCGCTACGCTTCGTGGACGGCTGGTTCTACATGATTTATCTTGAAGCGAAGCCGGGACCTAGGTATGCGCCGCATATTGTCCGCTCGACGGACTTGGTCCACTGGGAATCGGGCATCACGAATCCGATTATGGAACCTTCGGACGAAGACAAGCGTGTTGCCAATCCGCGGCTTACCGTATACCAGCGCGAACACATTGCCAAGGCGGCAAACGTCAACAATTCCGACGTGGACTTCTGCGACGTTGGCGACCGGACGGTCATCTATTATTCTTGGGGTAACCAGCAAGGGACTGAATTCCTGGCCGAGGCGGTTTATGAGGGCAGTTCAGCCTCGCTTCTGCGAAGCTGTTTCCTTAGTGCTGAAACGCGGGATAACCTGCCGTGACCGTCAGAAGTTTTCCCGCTGCATAACGGACCCGTTTCTGGTATACTGAGCCAAGCTTGGAGGCCGCGAACGCCGCGGCCGAGACCGGTTTCACCTCTAGGGAGGGTACGACATATGCCCACGTTTACGTACGTCACCCGCACACGGGAGGGCAAGCGCGAAAAAGGGACCATGGTCGCGGAGAATCGGGGCGCGCTAACACGTATGCTGCAAGCACGGGGCCTGACCTTGGACCAAGTGCAGGAAAAGGGGGGCGGGGCTACCGATGGCCGGGCGCCTTCTGCTCGGACGGCCGTCAAATCCAAAGAACTGGTGATTTTCACCCGGCAGTTGTCCACTATCGTAAACGCGGGTCTCCCGCTCCTACAGGGCTTGGATATCCTGGCGGAGCAGACCGAAGACCAACGGTTTGCCGGCGTATTGCGGGATATTGCACAAGGGGTGGAAGGCGGAGAAACCTTTTCGGAAGCCCTTCGAAAGTATCCGCGTATCTATTCGGACCTATACGTGAGCATGGTGCGCGCCGGCGAGGCCAGCGGCGATCTGGATGGCGTTCTCGCGCAGTTGGCCGATTACATGGAGTCCATGGAAGAACTCAAACGGCGCATCCGCTCGGCGATGGCTTATCCCGTCGGCGCCTTCAGCCTGATTCTGATTATTGCCGGCGGCTTGATCGCGTTTGTGGTTCCGACCTTTAAGAGACTTTTCGAGGAAATGGCCCCGGGCGAACCTTTGCCCGGGCCCACGCAGATTCTGATTGATATCAGCGGGTTTGTCGTAAGTTGGAAGATGGCGGTCGTAATTGTTGCGGTGATTGCCACGGTGATCTTCACGCGGGTGTACGGCGCGACTCCGGCGGGCCGGTACAACCTGGATGCGCTGAAGCTCCGGCTCCCGGTTTTCGGAAAGCTGTTGCGTAAGGTCGCCATTAGTCGGTTCACGCGGACCCTCAGCACTTTGACTAAAAGCGGCGTCGCGATCCTGGGTGCATTGGAAATCGCCGAACGCACTTCGGGGAATGAGGTTTTCGCGAAAGCCGTGCGCGAGGCGGGTGACAGCGTCCGGCGCGGTGAAACCCTCGCGGACCCATTGGCGCGGAGCGGTCAATTCCCTTCGATGGTGACCCGAATGATCGGCGTCGGGGAGAAGACCGGCGCGCTCGAAACCATGCTTACCAAAGTTTCAGAATTCTATGATTCCGAGGTGAAGGCGGCCGTAGATGCGTTGACCAGCCTTATCGAACCTCTCCTGATTATGATGATGGGTATTGTCGTGGGCGGCATGCTAATCGCCCTCTATATGCCGCTGATCAATATGCCTGCCCTATTGAACAAGACCCAGCAGACTACGCCCGGAGGGTAAAGAGAGCCCGCGCTTTTGTTTGCCGATCGTTGATGGCGCTGCTCTCGATCTTTGGTGGAATGGTGCATCGGGTCATCACGTATGAAGCCGACCAACATCCGCATAGTCGAGATCGAACCCAGCTTCAGCGAAGTCCGGTTTCGCACGCCTTTGAAATTCGGCGCGGGCGCGATTGACTCGATCACGCTCTTCTCGGCGCGTGTAGGCGTCGAGTCCACCAAGGGCGATTTTGCCCAGGGCCTGGGGGCGGTGCTCTTGAGCGACCTCTGGGCATATCCGACCCCGGGAAGCGACCTTACTCACCCGCAAAAGGATGCCGCGCTCCGGGATCTCTCTTTGTCCGCGTGCCAGACCTATCTCTCGGGGCGCGAGTTCGTCCACCCCTTCCGCATCTCGATGGAACTGAAACGTAAGATCGCAGCCTTGGCAAAGAAGTCTACCCGCGCCCACAAATTGAAGAATCCGATCCCGGTGTTGGCGGCGCAGATGTGCGCTTCGGCGGTGGACTGCGCCCTCCACGATGCCTTCGGTAAAGTGCACGGGATAGCCACCTATGACGCGTATTCCCAAGAGTTCATGGAGGACGATCTGAGCGTCTGGCTCGGCCCCGATTTTGTTGGTCTCTATCCCGGCGATTTTCTCAAGCCGCACTATGAGGAATCGCTGCCGGTCTGGCACGTGGTGGGAGGTTCCGACAAGCTGACCCAGGCGGAAAAGACCGCCGCCGACCCGCAAGATGGACTGCCGGTCAGTTTGGACGAATGGATCGCCCGCGACGGTGTCTTCTGCCTGAAAATAAAGCTGCGCGGCGCCGACCACGACTGGGACGTCGAGCGGACCATCGCCGTGGACCAAGTCGCGCGTGAAGCCCTCGCAAAACTGGGAGAGCGCCAAGTCCGATTGTCGGTGGACTCGAATGAAATGTGTCCTGGTCCCGATTACGTGCTCGAATATCTCAATCGGCTGCGCGCAAAGTCGCCTCAAACTTTTGAAGACCTGCTGTACATCGAGCAACCGACGGAGCGGGACCTGAAGGCCCGCAAGTTCAATCTGGGGCCGGTTGCGGCGCTGAAACCGGTCCTCGCGGACGAGAGCGTGACCGACGTGGAACGGTGCGAGCTCGCCTTCGAACTCGGCTGGTCCGGCGTGGCGCTGAAAACCTGCAAAGGACACGCGTCGGCGTTGTTGTACGCGGCCATGTGCGCCAAGGCGGGCAAGGTGTATAGCGTGCAGGACTTGACCAATCCGGGCGTGGCGCTCATCCATTCGGCGGGTCTGGCGGCCCGGCTTTCGCCCTTGTTCGGCGTCGAGTACAACGCGCGCCAGTTCATCCCGAACGCGCAGCCGGAAATCCAGGCGAAGCTGCCCGCGCTGTTCCGCGTCGAAAATGGTCGCATCCGCACCGATACAATCCCCGCGCTTGGCTTGGGTCTTTGACGCGGCTACAATGTTTCTGGGGGTAGGCGCAAGAACGATATTGTCGGACAGTCGAGGTCTGTCCCTGTGGTGAGGAGGATGGAGTAGATGAAGCGGCGAAGTTCCAGCAAGCGCGACCAGATGAAGGTGGCACTGATCGGCGCGGGGGGCATGGCCAACCTGGTCCACTATCCCTCGCTGTCGGAGATGCATGACATCGAACTGGTCGGCCTGTGCGACCTGGACGCGCAGAAGCTGCGGGCTACAGCCGAACGGTTCCATATCCCGCGGACGTATCTGGATTATCGGCAGATGCTCGACGAATTGAAGCCGCATGCCGTGTACGCGCTCATGCCGCCGCACCAGGTATTCGACATCGCGATCGAGGTCATGACTCGGAAGCACGCGCTCTTCATCGAGAAGCCGCCCGGCCTCAACGCCTTCCAAAACCGGCAGATGGCCTTGTGCGCGCAGCGCAGCGGCGTAATTGCGATGTGCGGTTTTCAACGCCGGTACATTCCTTTGCTCGACGCGCTGCGCAAGAAGGTCGAGCAACGCGGTCGAATTCATACGGCGGTGGTCACGTTCGTCAAATGCAGCTATCCGATCGCCTCGTACTACAACGGCGCGATTGACATCTTGTCCTGCGACGCGGTCCACGCGGTGGACACACTTCGCCATCTCTGCGGCGGCGAAGCGGTGTCGGTGGCCGGCGACGTGCGCAACCTCGGCGCCGACGATAACAACGCCTTCTACGCCATCGTGAAGTTCTCGACTGGCGCCACCGGCATCCTGCAGACCAACTGGGCCTGCGGACGCCGGTTCTTCCGCGTCGAGATGCACGCCCAAGGGATTTCCGCCTATGCCGACCCGGACGAATCGGGCATCCTCTACAAGGACGGGAAACTGGAAGGGGAACACTTCGACCCGGCGGAATGCGCCGGCAACACCGCCGACTGGCACCGCCTCGGTTTTTTCGACGAGAACCGGCATTTCATTGACTGCGTAAAGTCCGGAAAAACCCCGGTGAGCAACCTCGCAGACACCGTAAAGACCATGGAATTGGTGGACCGGATATACCATAGTCAGATCCAGTGAGCGGTGCTGATTGCGGAATGCGGAATCCGGATTGATCGGAATTGGCGAAGGTCCGCGAGTTGTGGGATACGGGGTCGTACGGGGGCCGAAGCGGGTCGCACGGAACGTAAGTGTCTGGGGCGCAGGAGTTTGATGGGGCGCAACGGGGCGATTTCGTGCGAAAAAGTGTGTACAAGACGTGCATAAAGTGTACATTTTTTCGTAAGTTTTGTGCATTTCCGTGCATAAAGTGTGTATAAAGCGTGCATAAAAGGCGCAATTTTTTCGGGGCCGCGGGCGCGTGGAACTGCGCATAGTGTGAACTCCCAACAAGGGCTGCGGGACGGTCCGGGTGGCTTGGTCGTAGATACGTATTTGTTGGAATAACGGAAGCGGTGAGTATAAACCGGTTTGGGAGCACCCGGAGGCCGGGGGAAAGGGTGCTGACGTGTATAAGTCCTTGGCGTGCAAGGGGAGGAGCCGAGGCGAGAAGAGAATTTGGTGCGAAAAAGTGGTACAAAAGCGGTACAAAAGCGGACTTTTTTTGGAAAAATCGGTACAAAGTCGGGCAAAAGCGGTCAAAATCGGTACAAAAGCGGGATACATTTTTGTAGGAAATGACGGGAGGCTGGAGACCGTAGGCTGGAGACTGTAGGCCGTAGGGTGGGCGGTGTTGGGCG
>JACQVH010000187.1 GCA_016209895.1 Candidatus Hydrogenedentota bacterium
ACAAACAGGCGACCGTTATTCGCGATGAAGTCGAAATTGCTGTCCTGCACGAATCCGTACAACTCTATGATCCGGACGAATTCGGGGATTTGCTTCGAGCCGGCGGTCTCGAAGTCGAGCGTCTTTTCGGCGACTTTTCGGGCGTTGCCTTGGGTCCGGCCGAGCCCCGAATGATCGCGGTAGGACATCGGGCCTGACGCTATGAAAGATTTGTTCGAGGCCTACCTGAACAATGCGGAGGAGGTACAGCCCTTCTTTGCTCGTTCCGTGCCGTCGCTCTTCACCGAACCGTTCGCCGCCGGACCATGGAATCCCGATTTGGTCCGCGAGATTAAAGAGTGGCAGGCGACCTTGGGCCGTTCCGTTGACTTTCGTGGCGACGAAACGGTCATCATCACCGGCCAGCAGCCGGGACTGTTCACGGGGCCTTTGTACACGATCTATAAGGCGTTGACTACGATACGCCTGGCGCGGCTGGTACGGGAGCGTGTCGGGGTTCCATGTGTCCCGATATTCTGGGTGGCGGGCGACGATCATGACTTTGAAGAAGCCCGGCGCGTGGCCATGCTCACCAAACGGTTAGAACCACATGGCCTAGAATATCAGCCCAAACAGGGGGTAGATGGTCTTCCCCTCTACCGCGTTCCTCTGGAGCCGTCGTTGCACCACCTTATTGACGACGCGGCGGAACGTGCCATGGGCAGCGAGTTTCGCGAAGAGGTCGTCACATTTCTTCACGAATCACTGACGGCCTCCACTTCTGTGGCTGATTGGATGGCTCGGCTGATGGCGCGGCTGTTTCAGAACACGGAGCTTATTCTGTTCGCGCCGTATCTTCCGGCCGCGCGACGCATTGCCGCTGAGGTTCTGAAGATAGAAATTGCAGAGCCGCTCGGGAGCACGCGACGGCTCAATGAGGCGGGTCAGCGGCTTTCGGACTTGGGATACTCTCCGCAAATCGTGAAGCGCACGACTCAGACGAATTTCTTTTTGGAGGTAAGCGGGAAACGTCGGAACGCGCGGTTCGAAAATAGCCGATATGATTTTGACGGCGCGGAGTCGTGTAGTGTGGACGAAATGCTGCACGTAGCGGAGACCGAGACCGAACGGCTTAGTCCCAACGTAGCGTTGCGTTGCGTCGTACAGCAGCATCTGTTCCCGGTTGCCGCCTACGTCGCGGGGCCGGGAGAGGTCAGATACTGGGCGCAACTGCGCTCACTGTTCGTGTTCTTCGGCGAGCCGATGCCGGTGGTCTACCCGCGTGCCCGGGCCGTGCTCTTGGACACAAAATCAAAGACTCTGATGGAGAAATTCGGGTTCTCATTATCCGATCTGCAACGGCCGCGAGAAGACCTGGAAGCGCGGGTCTCGCAATTAGACGAACCTAACCCGGCATACGCAACATTAGAAGAACATGTGGCAAAGATTCGGGACGCATTTGGGGACTTGGAAAAAGCCTTGGCCACAATAGATCGGAGCGCGCTGGCAATGCTTGGTAAGTTGGTGCAACGAACCGTTCTGGAACTTGGCCGCATACAGCGAAGCGTTATTGATCGGGATATAGCCGGTAGTGAATTGATGTGGAAGCAAATCTCGCGTTTGCAAAACGTTGTCGCGCCGTGGCGGAAGGAACAAGAGCGCATATATACTGTCTTCTCGTACTTATTCGAGCACGGCTGGGACTTGATTCCACGTCTCTTGGATCAATTGGAGGTGGAGTCGTTCGCCGTGCAGGAGATCGAGTTGTGACTGTGGACGTGTTGGCCATTGGCGCTCATCCGGACGATGTCGAAATCGGCATTGGGGGCCTTATCCACAAACTGGCGAAGCAGGGCGTTCGTGTCGCTATCCTCGATATGACCGCCGGAGAACTGGCGAGCCGGGGTACGCTCGAAGAACGCGGGAAGGAAAGCACGCTGGCGGCCGAACGCCTGGGCGTCACTCAACGCGAGAACGCTGGCCTGCCGGATGGCAAACTCTCAGACGCTGCCGACCAGCGAGTTCGAATCATCCCGTTCATCCGCAGTTTCCGTCCGCGTCTCCTGTTGGCACCGGCGGCCAACGATCGTCATCCCGATCACGAGGCAGCGCATCACCTGGTACGCGCCGCGAATTTCCTGTCCGGTCTGACGCGGATTGAAACCGGCCGGGACCCCTATCGCGTCCCGGTCATCTACTATTATCAAGTCCACGGCCATGGCGAAGTCCCGCCGTTTGTGGTTGATATCTCCGAGCATTACGAAGCCAAGCTGCATGCTTTGCGCGCTTATGAGTCACAATTGCACAATCCGGATTACGAAGGACCGAAAACATATGTTTCCAGTCCGGAATTCTGGGAATTTATTCAGACCCGTGCCGCGTTTTGGGGAAACCGCATCGGTGTCAAGTATGGCGAGCCACTTTACGCGGACCTCCCCGTCCGCGTGGACCTGCCGCTAGGACTGGAGGACCTCAGATGAGAATCGGGATCACCTGCCACCCTACGGCCGGCGGCAGCGGCGTTTTGGCGACCGACTTGGGCATCGCACTCGCCGAGCGCGGACATACCGTTCACTTCGTTACGTATGAGATGCCGTTCCGCCTCCGAGAATTTAGGGAAAACGTCTTCTGCCACACCGTCAATCTTGTGTCCTATCCGCAGTTTCGTTTTCCCCCATACTCATTGGCGCTCACCACGCGCATCGCCGAAATTGCCGAGGAAAACGACATTGAATTGTGGCATGCGCACTACGCCATCCCCCACGCCGTCTGCGCATTGTTAGCGCGGGACATGCTCCGTAACGGCAAGCCATTCAAGTTGGTGACGACCCTTCACGGAACCGATATCACGCTTGTGGGCAACGACCCTTCCTTCTTCCGTCTGACCAAGTATGCCATGGAATCGAGCGAGGCGGTCACCGCCGTGTCCAATTGGCTGAACGAGGAGACGCAGCGGGAGTTCCAGCTCTCTCAGCCGATCCGAACTATCTATAACTTCCTGGATATGGACAAATTCGGCCCCGGAAAAACGGAACGGTGCAAACTGGCGCCCAAGCACCACAAAGTGATCATGCACGTTTCCAATTTTCGTCCCGTAAAACGCGTGACCGACGTGGTGCGCGCATTCAAGAAGGTATCGGAGCGCGTCCCGGCCACGTTGATCATGGTCGGCGACGGACCGGAGCGAATGGCCGCGCTCGGTGTGGGCAAGCAACTGGGCATCGCCGACCACGTCAAGTACCTCGGCAGTCATGAAAACATCGAGGCGATTCTCCCCTGCGCGGATCTCATCTTTCAGCCCAGCGAACACGAGAGCTTCGGTCTCGTGCCACTCGAAGCCATGGCCTGTGAGGTGCCCGTGATTGGCACGGCGAGCGGCGGCATTTGCGAAGTCGTCGAACACGGCGTCACCGGTTTCCTCTGCGAAGTCGGCAACACCGACAGCATGGCTGACTACGCCATCCAACTCCTCACCGACGGCCACCTCGCCAAAGAAATGGGCCGCCGCGGCCGGGAGCGCGTCGCGAGACTCTTTTCCCGAGAACGCATCGTGGATCAATACGAAGAACTGTACGAAGAAGTGACATCCAAGTAGCTGGCCGCTGCCACCAGATGAATCTTTGGAGATACATGTTTTCACGCGGAGGCGCAGATACGCAGAGAGCGCGTTAACGAGCGGTCTTAAACCTTAATCGGAAGATTCTTGCCATCAACGCAGAGGGCTTCAATTGTTGGTTCAGAAGAATAATGGTTCTCTGCGTCTCGGCGTGAGAGCGGCATGAAACCCGCGATTCGAAAGTACGTATTTCTAACTTTCTGGTGCGCGGGTCTAGGTGCCATCACACTGGTGTTGTTGCGTGAGTGGAAGACTGGCGGCGGCTGGGACTACTACTCGAAGTTGGGCGTCGTAGGACTCCTGTGGGGTATTTTCATCCTCTCCTTTCCCGCCATGAAATCCTTCGCCGAACTCAAAGTTCTGACCGCTCGGTTGGACCGGCTGATCATCTCGTTAATACTGATTGTCACTTGGTTACTGGTGCTGACCAGCTTTATCGGTGCCCTCATCGGGCTGCATATCATTCCCGCCTTACTTTTCGGACTGTTCGGCTGGGGATTGTTCAACGTCATCCGGGATTTCGCCTTCGCTCCAATTGGCAAACACCGCAAGGTATGAACGGGCCGAGCATATCCGAGTAACCGCCCATCGGGGGACATAAGTTTTGCGGTCCTTGTTGTCGTTGCGGTCCTTGTTGTCGTTGATTTCCTTGGCTTCCTTCCGCGCACCGCAGTTGTCAAAAGCGCGTCGTTGCGCGATAATCATTGGCAATACGCTGCGGGAGTGTCGCCGTGCACAGGAGATTAAGCCATGCCTAAGATTGCGATGATTGGTGCGGGAAGTATCGTTTTCTGCAAGACCCTAATAACGGACATCCTGGCCACGCCGGCCCTGAGGGGGACCGAATTTCGATTGATGAGCCGAACCCGGCCCAAGTTGGAGCGGCTCAAACGCTACGTGGACCAGGTGATTCACGAGAACGAGCTCGATGCCAAAGTCACCATCACCTTGGACCGGCGCGAGGCGCTGAAGGGTGCCGATTACGTGATCACCATGCTCCAGATCGGCGGGGTAGACGCGTTTCAGGCCGACTACGAGATTCCGCTTAAACACGGTGTAGACCAATGCATCGCGGACACGCTCGGGCCCGGCGGGGTATTCCGCGCGTTGCGCACCATTCCAGAAATGGTTTCCATCGCCCAGGACATGGCCGAACTCTGCCCGAAAGCATATCTGCTCAATTATGTGAATCCGATGGCGCCCGTGTGCTGGGCCTTGGGTACTGTGCCTGGGCTACAGTTCATCGGCCTGTGCCACGGCGTGCAGACCACGCTCGATCTCATCTCGCGTTACGTCGGGGTGAACAAACGCGAGATCGACTTCCTATGCGCCGGCATCAACCACATGGCTTGGTTCCTCAAACTGGAACACATGGGAAAAGACCTCTACCCGTTGTTCAAACAGAATTGCGAGAAGCCGGAGTATTACATTAACGAAAAGGTCCGCATCGAGGTGATGCGGCAGTTCGGTTATTTCATGACCGAGAGCACGGGACATCTCTCGGAATATGTGCCCTGGTTCCGCAAGAATCAGCGCGCTTTGACACAGTATTGCGATGAACCCTCCTTCGGCGGGGAATCCGGCGCGTACTACAGGTGGTGCCGACTGATCAGCGCCAAGTTAATGGAAGAAGATATGTTTGCCGAGGAGCCGACCCGCCTCGGACCGCGCAGCGTCGAGTACTGCTCTTACATCCTCGAAGCGCTGCACACCGGGGTACCTTTCAAATTGCAGGGCAACGTGCGCAATGATCGCTACATCACCAACTTGCCTTACGGCTGCTGCGTGGAAGTGCCCGTCTACGTGGACCGCCAAGGACTGCATCCACTTCGCGTCGGCAATCTTCCGCCGCAGTGCGCCGCCCTCAACCAGAGCAACGTGACGGTCCAAGGTCTCGCCGTAGAAGGCGCGCTGACCGGCGACCCGGAATTGGCCTTCGCCGCCATCGCCATGGACCCGCTCACCTCGGCGGTGCTCACGCTGAAAGAAATCCGCGATATGGCCGGTGAGATGCTCGAAGCCGAGACGCAGTGGCTGCCCCAGTTTAAGGGAAAGAAGCTGCGTCCCACGCCAACCATCAGCACGCCGCCCGGCACGGCCCACGTGGACGTTCCGCTCGATCCCGCTCTCGCCGTCGTCCACCGCT
The DNA here is from genome assembly GCA_016209895.1 of Candidatus Hydrogenedentota bacterium. Lineage (GTDB taxonomy): Bacteria > Hydrogenedentota > Hydrogenedentia > Hydrogenedentales > SLHB01 > JACQVH01. The sequence continues at coordinate 5,742 of JACQVH010000187.1, forward strand.
TCGGCGAACTGGCAGAAAAAGCGCACGTCTAAGAACCGGCAGCCTAAAGGCGAGTTTCAAAAGCAGATTCGACCCCTTTTGGCGTCGTTAGACCGGGAAGGAAAGTTTTGCGAGACGAGGGTCAGAGAAAAGGGGGGATTATGAACGGTGAACTGCGTAAAATGAAATCATGGCCGGGACAAGGCGGGCGACTCTGGCTGTCATCCATGGTTGAAGTTCTGAATTTTTGGGCTTGTCGCCGTCGCTGACTTCGGATATAGTTCTGCGCATGAACCTCTCGAATGGGACACGGCCAATCCGCGCGTTGGCGTCGTTTGCGGAGGTTTCCGCACCGCATCGGCCGCTTTAACCAACGCACCCAAAAAGGTAGAAGACCATGTCATTCACCGCTACGAAGGACTTAATGTTGCCCGCCACCGTCACCGGCTCCTGGCCGCGGCCGCGCTGGTATAACGTGAACATGTGGGGCCGTCCGCTCGATACCGCCATGATGGATCCGTGGTTTCGCGAGCAGTTTGCCGACGCGCACGCGGTGGTCGTTTCGGACCAGGCGCGCGCCGGGTTGGACATTCTCACCACCGGGGATTATCACCTGGACGAGGACGTGGCCGGCCGCTCGTGGCATCATTACCCGCTCCAGCGCTGGAAGGGTCTCGAACATGAGGACCTCCAGACCGAAAAAACACGCTCGCCGCTGCTTTCGTATCCGGTTGGCACCATGCTGGACTCGATTTACAAGACGTGGCGCTGGCCGCGTGTGATCGGTAAGGTGGAGCACGATCCGAAAAATCCGCTCGAATACGCCAAAATCTGGCGACTGACCCAACAGGCCGCCGCCGCTTCGGGCCGACCCGTGAAATTCGGCACCTGCTCGGCCCAGGTGCTGGCGTTCTTCCTCGACAGCCACACCCCGCACTACGATCTGGACGATAAGAAGAATCTGATCTGGGACATGGCCGAGGCGATGAACAAGGAATTGCGCCAACTCGCCGCGTCGGGTTGCAAGGTGATCCAGGTCGAGGAGCCGACGTTGCATTTCATGGCGCGATACAATCCGGAGATGAAGGATTTCATCAACTTCCTCGTGGACGCGTTCAATCGCGAGATCGAGGGGTTGGACGGGGTGGAAGTCTGGATTCACACGTGCTGGGGCAATCCCAACATGCAAAAAGTTTTCAGCGACGAGTCTTACGCGAATTCGATCGAGATTTATCTCGAACGTCTCAAGGGCGACGTGTGGACGATTGAAGCCACGGAAAACAACCTCAAGGAACTACCGCTCTTCGACGGCTACAAGAACCGGCTCAAAAAGAAAATCGCCGTGGGGGTCATCAGCCATCGCACGTTGCAGGCGGATTTCCCGAACGTCATCGCCGACCGGATTCGCCGTTGTCTCGAGCACATTCCCGCCGAAAAGCTGGTGCTCTCGACGGATTGCGGCTTTGGCCGGCAGGGCTTCAACCGCCATCTCGCCTTCTACAAAGCGGCCGGCATACCGATGGCCCGAAACATCGTCCTCAAAGAACTGGGCTTGCCGGAACGTTACGTGCCCGCCGCGGACGAAAAGCTCGCGTGGGACCAACTCCCCGACTACGAACGGTACACGCACCTGAATCCCTTGCGATAGGGAATGGTGAACCCAGAAATGGCCGTTGAACGTCGGTGGCATCGGCATCTTGCCGATGTATCGCGGGCGAGATGCCCGCTTTAAGTGAACTCTTGTCCGAACTGGGTTCGCCAAGCTCTTAGAACAAAGTTCAGAATTGGCATTTTGCACGAATCACTGGAAGTCAGGCCATTCCAGCCTCTTAGATGGTACCGGAATCGGTTGGTAACATCCCGATTGTTAGCCATGTAACGGTAGATGTAAGGGTCGAAGCTAAATGTGCCAAGGCGAGAGGAGATTGATCCATGTTTAGTAAGTGGTCCAAATCAGCTTGCTTGGTCACAGTAGTTGCGCTGAGCGCACTGGCCTCGGCCTGTCTGCCGGGAGATTTCTTTCAGGTCGGTCCGATTCGTGTGACGCTCTCCGCGGGCGACGGAGTCTTTCCCGCCAGCCTGACGGCGGAGGTGGTCGTCGAAAACGAATTCTGCGATCTGCCAACCGAGGAGGAATGGGCGGAAAGAGTTCTTCAGATCGGAGACGTAGACCTGCGCTGGTTTTCGCGGCTGGTCGCGCTGGACTTGGTAGAAATCAAGTTGACAGCAACGAGCGGCGACTTCAGTGACATCACGGACGTATCGGTAACGTTTGTGCCGGCCCCGGGTTCGGAGGGCGAGCCGGTCATTCTCGGAACGGCGAGCAATCCGAACGGGTTCACCACGGACGTTCACTTGATGCCGATTGACGGCGTGGACCTGCTTCCGCTGGTGCGCGAAAACGACGCGAACGAATCGGGCGAATGTCCCAGGCTTCGTTACCGTATCACGTACTCGACGTTGCTCAATGCCGAAGTGGAATTCGACGTTGATGTCACCGTGGACGCGATAGCGGAAATCGGTCGCCATTAGGTCTCGTCTGCTCCAGACGTATCCCGAGTAGATACTCCATTCCGCGCTTTTCTCGCGGCAGCGGTCCGGAAGTCGGACCGCCGCCAGAAAGAAATTCTCAGGTTGCTCATCAGTAGAACGCCTCAAGCGCCACGGCGCAGTTGAGGCAAGTAAGGAGATGGCACCATGTATAAACACACTAAACCACTGATTCCGGTGGCGTTTATCGCCGTGATTTCCTGGATCGGTATTCCGGCGACGGCTGCGGACGTGATGCACGCCCGCGTGAGCTTCGACGCCGGAGGAACCTTGGTGCGGGGTACCGAAGACTCTGATTGGAGTCACGCGACCCTGAACTCCATTATTCTTCCGGGCGATACGCTTTGGGTCACGGAAGGCGGCACCACCGAGTTGGAAATGGCGGGCGGCACCTTCCTGCGCATGGCGGACGCAAGCAAGGTGGAATTGACCGCCTTGCCCCCGGACGCGGCGTTGCGCGCGTGGACCGGCTCGATTTACATCCAGCGCTTGAGCCGAAGCACGGGAACGCTCATGATCGAAACGCCCGCCTGCAAAATTGAAGTACCTAAAGACGCCGCGGTTCGTATAGACATGGTCGAGCAAGGCTCGACGACGGTCAGCGTCCATTGGGGCCAAGTCACCGTGCGTACCGACGGCGATGCGCCACAAACCTTGGCGGAGCGCCAGCGGGTCTACGTAGACCCCGGTCTTCTGCCTTCGGCCCCGATGCCGTTTGACGTCGGTAGTCGAGACGATTTCGACATCTGGAACTCGGACCGGGCAAAGATTCTCGCCACCGGCGAGACTCGCGCTACGACGCCGATTCCTGCGACCGAAACTACCCTGGGCGTATCGGACCTGAACACGTACGGCGAGTGGGTCGTAGTCGAGAATCGCCAGTACTGGCGGCCGACCGTGGTCGCGGATTACATTCCGTACCGTTACGGCCACTGGAGCTTCGTCTACGGCACCGGCTATTGCTGGGTGGATAGCTACCCGTTCGCCTACGTCACGTCTCACTATGGTCGCTGGTCGTACTTCCCAAGCTACGGATGGTGCTGGGGGTATGACCCGGTGTGGTCCCCGGCCTGGGTGGCCACCGTTCGGTACGGACCCAACTTCTGCTGGACGCCGGTAGACTTCTACAACCGTCCGGTAGTGGTCGGGGCCGGCGCAACCTTCAACATCGGCGGCGTGGCGTTCAGCTTTGGCGCGAGCACCTTTGTTCCGCAAACGCAACTGTTTTACGGAGCCAATTACGTCGCGCCGTTGCAACCGGCGGTGATCCAGAACATTGATCAGACCAACATCAACATCTGGAACATCAACATCAACACCGATAGGCCGCTGGTCAAGGTACCGTATACTGATACCAAGTTGGCGGTCTTCAAGGAAAGCCCAAAGACTATCCTGCGA
>JACQVH010000189.1 GCA_016209895.1 Candidatus Hydrogenedentota bacterium
TCATAGTACTGTCCGACCACGGGGAGGAATTCTGGGAACATGGGGGTCTGGGCCACGGGACCTCGCTGTTCGAAGAGCAGATACGCGTGCCGTTTCTCGTGAAGCTGCCGGGGAATGCGCACGCCGGGGAAACTCGGGATTCGCTGGTCGAGATTGTAGACATCGCGCCGACGATTCTGGAATTGCTTGGGCTACCGCCGGAGACGCAGTTCCAGGGGCAGTCGTTGGCGGCGGTATTCGGCGGCGTTTGGGATGACGATCGCATCGTGTATTCGTCGCTTTTCCTGGAACAACGGGCCATGCGCGCCACGGAAAGCGCGGAATTGAAATATGTCGTCAATCTCTCCACCGAAGAGCAGACGTGGTACGACCTTGGCGCGGACCCGCTTGAACTCGATCCCTTGGTGATCCCACCGAGCCGAGGCGGGGTGTTAAAAGAGCACGCTGCCAGAATTGCCTCCAGCGGCTCACAGGGCTTGCACGTGTTGGTGACGGGTAGTCTTGAGTCCGGAAGAGAAATCACGGGACAGCTCCAGGCCCCGGAAATCGGGCCGTTCGTGCTCGATTATCCGGCCGGCAACGGTGAAGTACATCCCACCGTGGACGGGGTGGAATTCAGCATTAAGTTGAGCAGCGGTGGTTCCAGCCCCACCGGGCTCGCCGAGTGGCAGGCGGCTAGCGGTGAGCCGAACTATGCGGACCTAAAGTTGGAACTGCGTCCGGATCAACCAGTACGTCTGAGTCTCGAACTGGATGGCGCGCCCATCACGCCGTCGTTGGTCCACGTGGGGCAACGAGGAATGCATCTATCGCTGGAAGACACGGACCTCCATCCCATGCAACTCCTGGCGGATTCGGATACCTTTGATCCGATTCGATTACCGCGTGTACTCGGTGTTTATATCTGGTACGTACCCGGCCCGGATCAAATCGCGCCGGAAGGCCTGAATCCGGACGTTCAACAGTCCCTGCGTGCCTTGGGGTATCTTCAATAATCCCACGTCATCGAACGACGTGACCCCGTCTCGTCTCTATGCTAGAATCTCATCTTTAGGGCGCTGTCTCTAACCGTATTCTCTCGGCCACTTTCCCGACATGGCCGAAGTGCCGCAACCGGATGTATGCGGTACCTTGTTAAAGGGAACATTCCCGCCGGTTGATTCGTTATAACACACTGATATGGCCACACTTGCTACAGACGAAGCCACGGTTACCGTGACGGAGACACTTCGGAATCAGGTCGTAATCCTGGACGGCGCCATGGGGACGATGATCCAGGCGATCGGTCTTACCGATAATGATTTCGGCGGGACCGAGTTCCGCATGCTTTCCGACCTGCTCGTGTTCTCGCGACCCGAGGCTGTCCGACAAGTCCATTTGGACTACTACCGGGCCGGGGCCAATGCCGTGGAGACGAACACGTTCGGCGCGTCGCCGCTGCGGTTGTCGGAGTACGATTTCACACGCCTGGATGTGGCCCGATTTCCGGCCAATCCTTTTGGAGTGGACGTCCGCACGTTGACATTTCCGGAACTGAGCTACTACCTGAGCCGCGCCGGCGCGGAATTGGCCGGACAAGCGCGCGACGATTTCCGTAACGACCCCACCTATGACGCACGGCCGTTGTTTGTGTTCGGGTCCATCGGTCCGTCGAATCGCGTCGTTTCGAGTACCAAGGCCGACTTGAAGACCGCCACGTTCGACGAAATCGCCGAGAATTTCTATCACCAGGTGCGCGGGCTCCTGGACGGCGGTGTAGATGCGCTGATATATGAGACACAACAGGATGTTCTGGAACTCAAGGCTGCCGTGTTCGGCGGGCGGCGGGCTATGGAAGAAGCGGGTCGGCGCGTGCCGGTCATTTGTCAAGTGTCAGTAGACCCGTTCTCGAAAATGCAGATTTTCAATACGGACATTCACGCGGCCTACGTGACTCTCGAGGGGATCGGTATTGATGTCTTCGGCATCAATTGCAGCATCGGTCCCGATCTTATGCTTAGTACCGTCGCCAGACTCTCCCAAATCTCCCGTTTGCCGATATCCGTTGTGCCCAACGCCGGCTTGCCCATCTCTGAACACGGTCAAACCGTTTTCCGATTCGAGCCGGAACGCTTGGCCCAGTACCTACTCGAATTCGTTCGCGACTACGGCGTCAACATGGTCGGCGGCTGCTGTGGAACCACGCCGGACCATATCCGTGCCATCGTCAAAGCCGTCCGAAATACAAAGCCGAAGCCGCGCCACCCGGAGCCTGGGTTCTACCTCTCCGGGCCGCAGGAGGCGGTGTTGTTGGACAGCAGTAAGACCCTGATCATGTTCGGCGAACGACTGAACGTGCGCGGCTCGCAGCAGGTCCGAGACGCGGTCGAAAACTCCCAAGGCATCAATCATGACGTGCTCGAAGCGGTGGTTCACGAGCAAGTGCGAGACCTTGGCGTCAAGGTGATTGACGTGTGCATGGACTCGAACGTCGTGGACACTACCGAGACGCTGAAGGAGGTCGTACACAAACAGACCACGGATTTCTCCGGCGCGATGTCGCTCGATTCCTTCGCGATCGATGCGTTGGTCGAGGCCGTGAAGGTCTACCCGGGCCGGCCCGTAATCAATTCGATTTCGTTGGAGGAAGTCGCCCCGGGCGTCACCAAGGCCGACGCGGTGATCTCGGCGGTGAATGCCCACGACCCGGTATATGTCGGCTTGGCCACCGGCCCGAAGGGACCCGGAGCTACGGCGCAACAGAAGTTCGATCTGGCCCAACGCTTGGTAAGGCTGGTGAAAGAAGAATACGGTGTCTCTCCGGAACGCCTCTTCATTGATGTCAACGTCTTTCCGGTCGGCTCAGAGTCCGTCGAGGGAATGAATTTTACACGGGAGTCTCTAGAGGCGATAGCGATGGTAAAGACCATCCATCCGCTACTCCACACCATCGTCGGCGTCGGCAACCTTACCAACGGTCTTGCCAAAAAGCCTTACATGCGCAAGGTGCTGACGTCAGTGTTTCTGGACGAAGCGCGCAAGCGCGGACTCGATGCCGCAATCATCAATCCCAATCATTATGTTTTCGTCAGCGACTTGGACCCGCGTGACTACGAACTCGGTTTGAAGGTAATCTTGGAGCGAGACATGGACGCCTTTGCGCGGCTGGAAGACATTGCGGAAGAGAAGAAGGGGCACACCGTCGTGAAACGCACCTCGTACGATGACCTCGAACTCGAGACGGCCATCTGCGAGAAGATCAAAGACGGCTACAAAGACCGAGAAAATGGCAAGCTCGAATTCGACGGCCACAACTTTGCTTACGCCGACAAGATCGTCTTGCAAGTGGCTGAGGCCATAACGAAACACGAGCCGCTCGCTTTCATCAACGACTATCTGATGCGCGCGATGAAGGAACTCGGCGACGGCTTCGCGCGAGGCGAAGTGTCGCTTCCCCATCTGCTGAAATCGGCCGACGTGATGAAACAGGTCATGGGTTTCCTCGAGGAGTTCATGCGCGTGTCGGCGGGCGTGGACATTCACGGGGAGATCAAATACAAGGGCACGATCGTGCTGGGAACTGTGTATCAGGACGTTCACTCCATCGGCAAGGACTTGGCCAAGACGCTCTTCGAGAACTATGGCTACCGGGTCATTGACCTCGGTGTGATGACTCCGCTTCAGAGCTATCTCGACGCCGCAAAACAGCACCGCGCCGACGCCGTCGGTATGTCGGCGCTCTTGGTGCAGACCTCCAATCACATGATCACCGTCTCGAAAATGATGGCGGAACAGGGCTTGAACCACCTGCCGATCCTGGTCGGCGGAGCGCCGGTCACGTACCGCCATGCCGCGTATGTCGCCATGGCCGGCGGAAACGACTTGGCGCAAATGCGCTCCAACATTTTCTATTGCCCGACGGCTATGGACGGGGTCAACATCATGAACGGTTGGATAGCGGCCAAGGATCGATCGAAGTTGCTCGATGACAACCGCGCGCTGCTGGTCTCGAACCTCGAACGCGCTCAGAAGCGGGCTCAGGAAGAGGAAACCCTGCTGGCCACGTTGCCGCGGCGCGTCATTACGTTTGATCATCACAAGCTTCTGGAGAAGCCGTGGTTTTCTCCGCGAAAAATCGCATACTCGCTGCGGGAGTTCGCGCCGCGCATTGATAAGCGCACCCTGTTCGCGCTGAACTGGAAATTCGGCGGAACGGCCGCCCGCGAGAAGCAGGGCGAAACCGCCGAGAAGCTGGCGGCCCTATTCGCGGAATGGGTCGAGAAGGCAGACCGCGAGGGCTGGGTTCGGCCGCAGGGATTGATGGCGGTGTTTCCGTGCCATTCCGAAGGCGAAGAAGTAATCGTCTACCATCCCGACGACTTGAAGAAGGAGCTGTGCCGCTTCGACTTCACCATCGTCGTCGGGGCGGGCCGGAAAGACACCATCTGCGCCGCGCAATACTTTCGTCCGAAGAATTCCGGCGTACTCGACGCCATCGGCGTGCAGATTGCCACCAGCGGCCCGCAAGTGGACGCACAATTGAAGCGGTTCCGCGAACAAGGCGACTCGGAGTCAACTCTGTTCTTACAAGGACTTTCCGATCGTGTCGCGGAAGACATGGGCGATCACTTGCACGCGACGCTACGCGAATTGATGGGTTTCGGCAGTGAAAAGGTCGGCATCCGTTGGTCGCCCGGTTATCCCGCGATGGCCAACACGCAAAATAATCGCACCATCCTCACACTCATGCGCGCCACCGAACACATCGGCGTGCGCATCACCGACGCCGGCGAGTTCTCTCCCACCGGCTCCACCGCCGCCGCCGTCTCCTTCCATCCCGACGCGCACTACACGTGATCGGAAGTATGAAGGGCGAAGGTTGAAGGCTGAAATTGGATAGCGGCGAGGTTTACTCGCAAGTCAGCATGGTTGGCAGTATACTCAATGGCCATGAGTACGGTTACACCTTTGGATGGGCTCAAGATTCACTTGCCGATCGACCAGATTGAACAAGTCTGTCGAAAGTACCAGGTTCGGGAACTGGCGGTATTTGGCTCCGTGCTGCGCGAAGATCCTCTATGCCGCGTGACGCATACCGCCTCTATTCTAATTCTAGCTTCAGTTCTTGCTTTGGGTCGTGGATGGCGAGGTAGAGTTGCCAGTCGCGGCCAAGGTTTTCCACCTTCACAACCACTATGTTCATTCCGGCCTGCAAGTGCACCGGTATTTCGTTCTGATGTGGGTGGGCCGAGCGTCCCCCTTCCGGCGCGCTGCTCCAGGAGAAAACCGTCTTGCCGTTGACGAACACGGCCGCGCCGTCATTGCTCCCGAGACTCAGCTTGGTATCCATCTCGCGGGGCGCTTGCACCCGGCACTGGGCGTAACAGACCACGTTCTCGGTCGTCTTGAAAAGGGGCAGCAGCCGGAGCAGGCCGCTCAAGTCGGCCTCGGCGTTTTTCCACTTGCCTTTGCCGTCGAGCGTTTCGAATTCGGCGTCATCACGGGTCTGTGATTCCGGCGGGTAGGCGCGCGCGAATCCCGGCGGCGTCTCCGGCGTCTTGCCGTCCCAATCAAGCGCGAACGGTCCGGCAACAAGATATTCACGAATAAAGCGGCGCGGGTCATCGGCGGGTGGCGCGTCGCCTAATCCCGGAATGTTTTGCAATCCATAGGGACTCGCCAGGTACGCCTGCTGCGACGGGGAAAGCATATCCTGGTGCGCTTCGGCATAGCGCATTACGTCATCGAGCATTTTCCGGTCGGCCCGCAGGAGAGCGCGCCAGGCGCGAACCGCCGCGTCATAGTCGCGACGGTCCAACGCCGCCGCGCAGGCGTCCTGCGCCCGGACGGCGTCCATCATGTCGGAAGTGCTGTAAAGATTGTCGCGGCCCAACTGCCACACCACGCTGGACACTTTCCGGTGCTGCGCTGCGGCTGCAGGCATGATCAGTGTGCGAAGATCTTTCGGGATTCGCATGGCCATCCTTCGGACGCGAGTGAGTTCGAAATTGTCGTTCGTTATGAGCACGAATCCTGCGATTTCGAGCGAAGGCAGCGTGACCCGAATCTGTTCAGGATTCGGTGCGATGGAAACGCTGCACGGCACCATATCGGGTGTTGCTGTTAACACTGCTTGTGGCAGCTCCGCGTCCGCCCAAGGGCAATCGATGGAGACGTCCTTGAGAACATCGGCATCCACCCAGCGGTGGTAAGACGGTTTGAAGACGGCGGCAGAAATCACGGTGGAATTGCCGTATTGGAACGCGGTGGCATTCACTTCCGGCAAGCTGGTTGGCAGGTTAAAAGTCGTCGTTCCGGCCGCCAGGTGCGACTCGAACAATCGAATCTCACGACACGTCAGCGCCACCTCCGCCGCCAACTCCGGTAGCCGGTGCAGTTCGTGATGCGGGAAGAAGAGCAGGCCCCGCACGCCGCGGTTGATCGCCGCAAACGCCAACAATCGCACTTGTTCGGGGTCCGGAACCGGTCCCGGACCTTCCGCCCCGACATTCAGGGCGCGGCCCGTGCGCCCCCACATGAAACTCTGCACCCACGTCCACAGCGGATCGCCCACGAACTCGCGCTGGCGGTCGAAGAACTCGAGGTATTGTGCGAAGGTCTCGTCGGGAATCGGATACGCGTATTGACAGCGGATATCAATGTATTGTGTGAAGACCGTCTTCGCTTCGGGAGTTTCTTTGGCGATATAGTCGGCGACGGTCGGGATAGTCGGCGTATTTTCGCGCAAGATATCTACGGTCTGCCGAATCCCGGGCAGGTGCTGCATACCGATATCATCGCCCACGTACCAGGCCAACAGATTCGGCTCCGTAGCGAGCTTGGCAATCGCGCGCACCGCCTCCGGCGCCCACGGCTGAACGCCCGCGCCGCCGTACGACAGGTACGGCACGACTTGGATACCGCGCTGATCGCATTCGCGCATGAGTTCGCGAAACGTCTCGACCGCCTCCGGCGTACTCGGTCCGCCCCGAAAACTGGTGTTCATGCCCAGCCGCGCAATGTCCTCGGGCGTCGTGTAATCGCTATTCCAGCTTCCCAGTGGATAGAAGGGTTTGCCGTTGACCATCAGAACGCCATCTACGACCTGCCCCGCGTTCGCCGCCACGGCGAGAATCGCGAGGATCAGTCCCACCACCAAAGTTTTTCCCACGCTTGTACTCCTTTCACACGGCACGACGGTGGTCGCACCACAGGAAGCATTTTAGCCCGGCGATGAATTGCACAGTCAAACGGAGTCTGACCGCCCGACGATGGAGCATCAAACCGTAGCCTTCAGTCATGCGAGAAGATCTTCTTCAACCAGGAATCACGCGAATGACCCAACGCGGCCAAGGGCCGCAACCAAAACAATCGACCACAAAGGCATAAGGACACAAACACGCGGAGAAAGCGCGACTAACCGTAGATTTCTTTGCGGTCTCTGGGTTCCTTGCGGTTGGATAGCGATGATTTAACCACAAGGAACACAAAGAACGCAGAAAAGGGCGGTAGAATTCGCTGCAGTCTGGAATTGACCACGGATTGCGCGGATGCCGCGGATCAGCCTTTCATGGATCGAAATGGCTCTGTCGCTGCCAGCTTTGGTGGGTAGTTGCGACAGAACTCTTCGCAGAGAAACAAGATTCCCACGTCATGGAGCACAGTCAAACGGAGTTTGACCGTGCCGCCCAGCCAGAAAGAGAAGTATAAGCCTGCCCGGCTCAGACTTTGAATCCGCGTTATCACAAATCATTCTGCCATCTCGCACATAACAAAAACGTCTTTGGGTGGAGTACTTAATATCAACACCAATGGCTCACGAACCTTTGGAACATAGTGCCGCCCTAATACACCGAATTGTACGTATATGAATTCATCACTCTCGAAGATGATCCACGTGCCGTGAACCCCGGCGTTTCCAGACCACCGGACGGCCCTCACGAGGTATCCATCGCCCCCGGTCGGCGGCCTTCTTCCGGTGAAGTACTCGAATTCGGACTCAGTCAATTTGCGGTAACTTTCGTTCTCCAACCGGTCAACTGCCTCGCTTATTTTTTCCGGAAGTACCGACAGGCGTGCAGATGGAGGTATGTAGTGTTCCTCCCGCGGAAGCACGCGAAATCCACCTAAACCAGGGGTCTCCCAAGAATCCATTGGTGGATACGCTTCATCGTTTACTTCAGATTCCTGTGTTGTAGACTCGGCCCGACGAATGGATTCGTTACTTGACGCGCGGTGCGGCTTTGCCAGGAGGTCATGATTCGAAAGGGTACCGCAACTGCAGACAATAACACTCGTGGAGATCGTCGCTACCAAGGCTAAGGCACGCACGAAGTCTCTCCTTACGTTGATCGCGGTTGTTTTCTCCTGATCATGGCCGATCTCAGGATATCACGCCGACCTGGCGAGCCCAAATCCATTTGTTGATTTCTCTGGGTCCTTTTGGGTCCCTCGCCGTCATTTAGCACAGTCAAACGGAGTTTGACCGTGCCACCCGGCCCGTGACCTCCCGATCATTCCGTTGTCCGTTGGGCTGGCAGGTGTTGTCTTACCCACGCGAGGGCGTCCGGCACGTAGATGGGATAAATAGGGACAGTCACCGTTTATTTAGGAAATGGTGGACGTTACCCTGATTTCGCTGTCCGGTTCGTGCGACACCACACAATTCCAATCGTCCATCGCCTGATTCCCCGCCGCGGCCGACGAATCCGAGGGCATCCGTCCACGGCGTTCCAATTGAAAGCGATTGAGGAGAACTCTTCGGACACGGCCTCCGAGGCTTCGATTCAACTGTAGGCGACGTGCGGACAAGCGACTCGCAAACTGCGTCAATAATGAGACTGATCCGACGTTAGTGAGCCAGGAGGTATTGCGGGAACTCCCGGAAGAAGGCCCTGGTGGTGTAATTTATAGAACTGTCGTGTTGGTATTTTTCACTATACGAGCTCTCGGAGCACCAGAGGCGGGACCGCCGCCGCCGCTGCCCCCGGAAACTGTTGCGTGCAGAAGCTAGAGGGCTGTCGCATGTCGTGCGGGAAAGAATACCAAAGTAGGTGAACTCGAAATGAAAACCCTGACAATGGCGAAAAGCGTCATTCTCCTCGTCTTGCTAATCCTAGCCTCGGGCTGCATTGCTGCCCAATGGTTCTATGCGGTCGCGATCGAAAAGCCTCCTGAACAAGACAAGTCGCTACAGGTTTTGACCGGACCGGATTTCCTTGAAGGGAAGCTTCTATTCCGGGATGAAACTTTCAAACTGGCCGTCACATGTGCAGCCGCCGCCGGCGACTGGGATGCACAATCGGGACTGGAAATCTACTTGGCGGGAGAGACCGGTTTGATACTCTTTACCGATGAGGGCACAGCCATCAGGTCGGTAGATTTCACTCGTCAAAAATGGCACGAATCGGGCAGTCTCTACCGCTGTGATATCCTGGACTCAGACAATGATGGCGTGCCAGAATTGTTGTACCGCTCTGCATTTGGCGGAGCTTGGTTCCTGATTGGGGCTGATGGAACTCTTCGGTGGACAAGCCATCATTTGGCAGATTACAAGTATTACTACATGACGGGTGCGCATGGCAACGTTCTCGGAGATGCAGGGCCTGCGTCAGAAAAAGGGGTTTTGAAGAAAGTTCTTCTTTTTTGCGGCTTATTTTGTTAATATATATTAACAAAAGGAGGAGCCGCCATGAAGACACGCGAAGA
>JACQVH010000182.1 GCA_016209895.1 Candidatus Hydrogenedentota bacterium
GGCCAGCGCGTCGAGGAATACGCCCTCGAGGTCTGGGACGGCTCGGCATGGAAATCAGTGTCCACGGGTACGACGATTGGCCACAAGCGCCTCGACCGCTTTTCCCCGGTGACCGCCGACAAGGTCCGGCTCGTGATTCGCAAGGCACTGGCCTGCCCCTGCATTCGGGCGTTTGGGCTTTACCTCGCCCGGCTCGAACCGTAGCAGTCCCCGCGTCAGCGAATCGCGACGATGTGTTTGCGCGATGCGCTCGCCGCGGCTACGGCTCCGACGTATTCATCAATGGCTTGACGCAGGGTTTTGAAAATCCAGGCCCGTTTGACGTCGTCGGTTTCGAGCAGGGTGACGCGGAAGCCCTCGTGCGCGCACTGAAACCCTGTCAACGGCACGACCACGATGCCGGTGGCGCCCATGAGGTAGTACACGAAGCGCTTGTCGGGCGCGACGCCTTTGACCAATTCTTCGATCCGGTGGCGAATGGAGGGACTCTCGATGGGCAGTGTCTGATGATGATTCAATAGACCCGGCTTGAACATCACGGTGAGATAGAATGCGCCCCCCGGCTTATTGACGATGACGGCGTCGCAGCCTTCAAATGCGCGGACCGCCTCCTTGGCGCGCGCGGCGAACATATCTTCCCGCCGTTTCAAGTGGTCTAGGTAGCGCGGGTCGCCCATGACGCGCGGGATGGACATCTGCGGCACGGTCGTCGAGGAAACTTCGAGGCGTTTGGCGGCGAGCAGACTGTTCACATAGCGCGCGAAGTTCTCGTCTCGCCCTTTGTTCAAAACTTCGAGCCAGCCGCATCGGGAACCCGGCCAGGGATACTCCTTGCTGATGCCGCGCATCGCCAGCGCCGGCACGTCGCCGACCCATTCGTTCATGTGCAGTCGCGGATTCCCGTTGTACACGATATGCACGTAGATTTCGTCGGCGATCATGAACAGGTGGAATTCGCGCGCGATCTCAGCCATCTCTTCGAGGAGGCTCCGCGGATATACGGCGCCGGTCGGGTTATCCGGCGAAAGCAGGAGGATGCCCGCGATCGCGTCGTTGTATTTTACCTTGTTGCGGATTTCGTCGAGGTCGGGTAGCCACCCGTTGTACGGATCGAGGCTGTAGGTCATGTGGCCGTATCCGGAATGCGCGGCCTCGGCCGAGGAGTGGGTGCTATACGCGGGCGATGGACCGAGCACGCGCGCTTCACGCCGTAAGAAGCCGTAGACCTTGGCGACGGCGTCGCCCAGGCCGTTAAAGAACATGATGTCGTCCGTGGTAATTCGCACGCCGCCCGGACGGGCGTTGACGTGGCCGGCCAGAAATTCCCGGGCTTCCATGACGCCCTGCGTATCGCAGTAGCCCCAGGACCGCGGCTCGTCCACAATTTCGTGGACGGTCTGGCGAATCCAATCCGGAACGCGCTCGCCCTTCTCAATCGGGTCGCCGATGTTTTCCCAGACAATGGGCTTGCCCAAGGCCTGGATGTCGCGTGCGACGCCCACGATCTCGCGGATTTCATAGCTGAGGCTTCCCGCCCCAACGTGTACGATATCTCTTCTCATATGACTATCTTTACTATACCTAATCGCCTCGAATCGTTGCCGAGGCCGGCTGGACCTTCGTCGTGCAGGCAAAACACTGACCTTGTCAGAATGGAGCGGTATCATAGGGTCTCGTGAGTGGGAAATCAATTTGGAGGGCGGGGTATGGGATTCAGGGTATAGGGTGAAGGAGTCAGGAGACAGAAGTCAGGAGTCAGGAGATGTGCTCGCAGGCGTTTCCTTTCGTCAGTCCCTCTCAGCCGGGTGGGGCGGACAAATCCATTTGTCTGCGTCCTCTTTGACGTCGGCCTGCCGGGAAAGCACGTATGCTATGCGAGGCCCAATTTGCGGTGTAGTTCCGGTAGTCGCATGGGCTGTGCTACACTCATGAAACGCCGAGATTAAATTCACGGAGGTCGAGACGATGGGCCTAACCAAAGTAACGACGAAGCTCACGAATCTGAGTGCGCCGACCAGGTCCTACGAGGCGATCTTTGTGGTGGACACGGTCGCGACGGATTCGATGGCACCCGCGAACGAGTTGGAGAAATTGGGAATTCGTAAGGAGGGCAAGACCGCCTACGAGTTGGCCGATGGCACGGCGAAAGAGTATCCGTTCGGGTTGGTTCGTATTGAGTTTATGGGGGAGATAACTGCCGGGCGTATCATCTTCGGTGAATCCGCCTCGGAGCCGCTCTTGGGGGTCACGGCCTTGGAATCCGTCGGCATCATGGTGGACCCCGTAAGCAAGACACCCAAAAGTCTGCCCGCAATTCCGCTGAAGTTACTGCGTGTTTCCCCTTGAAAATGCATGGCGGCTCACGGCTGGGTCAAGCCAGGGCTTCCACTTTGGGGGAGGCATGATCGTGCGCGCAGGAGGTTGCCCAGAAGCCGCGTCGCGTTTCGGATTGGAGTGCCTTGTCGAGCAATTGCAGGAAACGACGACGTGGTATTTCGCGGGCGCCGAGGCGCACCATGTGGGCGGTCTTCACCTGGCAATCGAGGAAACTGAAGTTCCACTCCTTCATCAGATTGACCAAAGCTGCCAAGGCCACCTTGGACGCATTCGAGACCAGGGAGAACATGGACTCACCGAAGAAGCAGCGGCCGAGTGAGACTCCGTAAATCCCTCCGACCAAGTTCTCGCCTTGCCAACTTTCCACGGAGTGCGCGTAGCCGGACCGGTGCAGCTTGCGATAGGCGCGCATCATCTCGGGCGTAATCCAAGTGCTTTCGCGGCCGGGTTGGCGGACGGTGGCGCAACACTCGATCACCTCGTCGAATGCTGAATCCACCGACACGCGAAACAGGCCTTTACGGATGACCCGGCCCAGACGCCGCGGCACGTGAAACTCCTCCGGAAACAGGACGAGCCTCGGGTGCGGCGACCACCATAGAATCGGTTCGCCTTCCGAATACCAGGGGAAAATGCCCATGCGGTACGCAAGCAAGAGACGTCTCTCACTGAGATCGCCCCCGATGGCCAAAAGACCATCGTGCCGTGCCAGGGATGGAGGTGGAAAAACCAGGTCGGCTGTCAGTTGGAAGACCGGCATCGCCTAGGCGTACTGGATGTCCAAGGCGTCGTCTTTGACGTCTACCGCGACCTGGCCGCCCTTGGCGAGACGTCCAAAGAGTAGTTCGTCGGAGATTTTGTCGTTGATTTCGGTCTGGATAAGCCGCCCCAGCGGACGCGCCCCGTAGTTCTTGTCGTAGCCATGCGTGGCGAGCCACGTCCGCGCCGCCGGACTCAAGGTGACGCGGACTTTCTTAGGCGCGAGTTTATCGCGCAACTCGCCGATGAACTTGTCCACGACCTGCTCGATGATCTCCATCGGCAGCACATTGAACGAGATGATGGAGTCAAGCCGGTTCCGGAACTCCGGGCTGAACGTGCGTTCAATCGCCTTCATTCCCTTGCTGCGGCTGTCGTCTTGACCTGCCGAGAATCCAATCGTCTGTGCGGCCAACTCCCGCGCGCCCGCATTGGACGTCATGATCACGATCACGTTTCGGAAATCGGCCTTGCGCCCGTTGTTGTCGGTCAGCGTGGCGTGGTCCATCACCTGCAGCAAGATGCCGAACAGGTCGGGGTGCGCCTTCTCGATCTCGTCCATGAGCAGCACGCCATACGGGAACTTGCGGATTTCGTCGGTCAACAGGCCGCCCTGCTCGAACCCGACGTAGCCGGGGGGCGCGCCGATCAGCCGCGCCACGGTGTGCTTCTCCATGTATTCGCTCATGTCGTAGCGGGCAAAATGCACGCCCAGAATGGCCGCAAGCTGTTTGGCCACTTCCGTCTTGCCGACACCGGTCGGGCCGGTGAACAGGAAGCAGCCGATGGGCTTCTCCGGTTGACTCAAGCCGGAGCGCGACCGTTTGATGGAGGTCACGAGCGCGTGGATGGCATCATCTTGCCCGAAGACAACCTGCTTCAAGTCCTCTTCGAGTGTCGCCAGGCGCAAGCGGTCAGACGACGAGACGCTACGCACCGGGATTTTGGCCATGTCGGCGATGACGCGCTCGATGTCGCCCGGCAGGATGGTCCGCTTCTTCCCGTTGCCGGCCAAACGAAGCGCGGCGCCGGCTTCGTCAATCACGTCAATGGCTTTGTCCGGCAGAAAACGGTCATTGATATGTTTGGCGGATAGCTCGACGGCGGCGCGCAGCGCCGTATCCGAATATCGGATGTGGTGGTGCCGTTCGTAGTGAGTTTTCAGGCCGCGAAGTATCTCCACACTTTCTTCGACGCTCGGCTCGTAGACCTCGATCTTCTGAAAGCGCCGGGAAAGCGCGCGGTCTTTTTCGAAATGATTCTTGTACTCCTCGTAGGTCGTGGAACCGATGCAGCGAACGTCGCCATTGGCCAAGACCGGCTTCAGCATGTTCGACGCATCCATCGAACTATCCGTCGTAGACCCGGCGCCCACGACGGTATGTATCTCGTCTATGAACAGGATGACATCTTTTCGCCGGATGAGTTCCTGCAACACCGCTTTGAGGCGCTGCTCGAAGTCGCCGCGGAATTTGGTGCCGGCCAGCAGGGCCGCCAAGTCGAGCATCAGGATTTCGGCCTTGCGCAGCGCGGCGGGAACTTTCCCTTCATGGATGCGTAGCGCCAACCCTTCGACCAAGGCCGTCTTTCCGACGCCGGGCTCCCCGACGTAGAGCGGATTGTTCTTTCGGCGGCGGCAGAGGACTTGCATCGTGCGCCGAAGTTCCGGATGCCGGCCAATGAGCGGATCAATCTTGCCCTCTGCGGCGCGGCGCGTAAGATTTACGGTGAAGACATCAAGCGGGTTGCGCGCCGGACGGGCACGCTCGTCGGCGGGCGCGGTCTCGCTTTCCGTGGCCGGGGTCTCGAATCCGGGTTTGGGAATGCCGTGCGAAATGTAGTTCAGAATATCGAGTCGCGTGATTCCCTGTGCGCGAAGGAAGTAGGCCGCGTGGGTCTCCTCTTCCTCCATCACGGCCGCCAAGATGTCGCCGGCGTCCACTTCTTTTTTTCCGGCATAATGTACATGAGCAATGGCGCGCTGCATCAGCCGCTCGAAGGCGACGGTTTGCTGGGGAACGTGGTTGCGACCTTCGGGGACTCTTTCCAGTTCGCTTTCGAAGAAGTCCTCGATGGACCGCTTCAGTCCGTCGGTATTTCCCCCGCAATTGGCGATAATCTCCCGGCCATAGGCATCGTTCACGAGCGCGTACAGGAGATGTTCGATGCAGAAATACTCGTGTCGGCGCTTCCGCGCCTCGCGTAACGCCACTCCGAGTGTGGCCTCCAATGCCTTACTAATCATAGATGCTTCTCACCGCCGAGGCTTGGTGGCGCACCTATCATTCCGGCTCCATCGAACACCGGAGCGGATAGCCCTGCTTACGCGCCAGGCAATGCACCGTCGCCACCTTGGTCTCGGCGATTTCCGATGTGTAAACACCGCACTGCCCGATTCCATTCTGATGAACCGAGAGCATAATTCGTACCGCTTGTTCGATCGGCTTGTGAAACACCCTTTGTACCACGCTCACCACGAAGTCCATCGTGGTGTAATGATCGTTGTGCATCAAGACTTTATACAGGCTCGGCGGCCTCAACTCCAGTTCCGTCTTGGGAGCGGCCCGCTCACCCAGTCCGGGAATATACTGCGCCATCGCTACCTCGTGATGCCCTGATTCATCCGCCCACCATTCGTCACTACTGCCAATTTCTAGACACTCCCCGACACGTCTACCCAGCCCACGTCATCTCATCTAAATCATAGCACATGAACCGATTTAACCGCATTCGAGAGGAGTTATTCCGCATTCCGCACTCGTCACATTCCCGCTTCATCCGCGCTCGGGCCATAGATCGCCGGGACGGGTACTCCCTGTAAGCGGAGATAGACGGACAGTTGTCCCCGGTGATGCACGGTGTGGTTTAGAACCATGCTGCGGATGACCGCTACGCGCGGCAATTCGAATACGACGCGGTCGCCCATCTTCAGTCGCCAGGGCAGCATGAGGTGATCGTTGGTTTGACCTTCCATGACCGACTTGGCTTCGGCGACGCGCCTGTCGAAGCCGGCAAGAAGCCCGCTTCGACTGGTAGCCACTTCCGGCTTGTAGCTTTTCGGATCAATCACCAGTTCATCCGTGGAGAGCGTCACCACCATATAGCCGGGAATCTCGGCGATGTGCCCGGCCAGCCGGCCGAGCGACATGGACTTCTCGTGGGGCTTCCACCCCAGCTTGTCCTCCGGCACCCGATCCAACATCTTCCGAGTGAGACCCGCCTCATAGCCAAACTCCTGCGCGATAGCATCAATCATTCCCATTGGTTTCTCCTCTTGAGATGGTGAATGGCAAGTTTAGACACTTTCCTTCACCACCAGCTCAATTCCGTCAATAGTCGGCAGCGGCAGGCCTTTCGCGATACTGAACAATATCCAGTCCTCCAAGGCCAATTCCAACTCTTCGCGACACGCTTCGAGCGTATCGGCGTTCGAATCGAGGCCTTCGCATTCCGGAATCGCACCATAGAACGTACCGTCATCGGACAGGATTTGATACACGGCGCGGCGCATCGCCGCGCGTACAAACGTGGTCAACGTTCGAACTTCTTCAACTCACCACCAGCCACTTGGGTTCCTCGTCCGGCTTGCCGGTCCATTTGTGGTGGGCGCCCATGTAGCTGACGACCATCGCCCGGCGGGACTTGTCGGAAGTATTCGGCGACGTCGCATGCAGCAGGAGGCTGTGGAAGAAGAGCACCCCGCCTTTGTGCAACGGCACGGTCACTTCTTTGCTGTAGTCAATGTGATCATCCGTGACCATGAAGTCTTCCAGGTGCTTGTGTTCGATCACGCCGTCGTGTTGGCTGCCTGCAATAACGCGCATACAACCATTCTCAACCGTGGCGTCCTCCATCGCGACCCAGATCGAGCAGAGCGTCATCGGGTCAATACTCCAATAAGCGGAATCCTGGTGATACGGCTTCGCCGAACCGAGTCCGGCGGGCTTCATCATGAGCGCATCGCGGAAGATGCGGACCGGTTCGCCGAGTATGTCCTGAATGCGTGGCAGGATTCCAGGGTGTTTGGCCAGACCGAGATACAGGTCGTCGTTCTCGACCAGTTTCTCGATTTTTCGGATACCGTCAATCGGCCTCACGGCCTGGGCTCGACCTTGCTGCACGACGGGCTCGACCTGAATGCGGATGCCTTCCTTGGGATGAGCGACATAGTGTTCTATGCGGGTCACCAACGCGTCCACTTCGCGTTCGGACAGCAGCCGGTCATAGGCCAGGTAACCATCGCGCTCGTAAGCGCTCAAGTCTTGCACACTCAGCGATCTTCCCACAAAGTTTCTCCTCGATGCTCGACGGTATTCTACTACAAGCCAATCCGATGAAAAAGCCCCGCTTGACCTCCAGAAACACATGTTTGACCGGCGAAAATTTCCCATCCCGACGGGTCGAGGCGGTCCCGACGCATTTCAGTTTCGCGTCGAGATGAGGATATAATAGTCATGCGAGAAGGGTCGTCATGAAACGCCAAGAACGAAGTTCGGCCGCCGAGCAATCGGTAGACAATCGCCCGCTGCCCAAAAGGCTACAAGCATTCTTCTGGCAGTATGATTTCCCGGCGCTGCGCTTGAAACGGGACCTGGAGTTGGTGGTGAGCCAGATACTTCAGGTCGGCGATTGGGGAAGTATAAAGTGGTTGCGCCGCCGGGTGGGCGACGAGGTGGTGCGGGAGTGGATTCTTCGCCGGCGCGGCGCCGGCTTGAGCCCACAACAACTCCGCTACTGGGAATTGATTCTGAAACTGCCCCGCGAGGAAGTCAATGCCTGGTTGGCGGAGCCGCACCGGCAGGTCTGGGACCGACGGGCACGCCGATGAAGTTTCGCAAGACGATCCTTTCTCGGCGACAGGCAAATGTGCTGCGGATTCTCTCGCCCATTGCCACGCCACGTGGGTTCTACCTCGCTGGGGGAACTGCCTTGGCAATTCTCTTGGGACATCGCAGATCAGTGGACTTTGACTGGTTTGTTCGAGATGCCCTGGAGGACTCCGCATCATTCGCACAGGAGTTGCGTAACGAACTTCCCGGCGTGGAGGTCCTACGTATCGCCCAAGGTACGCTTGAAATCAAAGTATCTGAAGTACCCGTGACCCTGCTGCGGTATGCCTATCCGCTCCTGGATGACCTTATCCGGTGGCCTGAATACGATTGTTGCCTGGCGTCGCTGAAGGATCTCGCTTGCATGAAACTATCGGCGCTTGCACAACGAGGCTCGAAGCGGGATTTTGTAGATGTCTACGCGCTCCTACGAAATACTTTCTCGCTCGCCGAAATCATCGAAGCATACCGCACGAAGTATTCCATCGAGGATATCGGGCATCTACTGGCAAGTTTGGCTTACTTCGACGACGCCGACAAAGAGCCGACGCCCGAGATGTGCTGGAAGGTTCGTTGGGCGGAAATCAGATCTTTCATACGTTCCGCCGTGGAGGACTATTCGTGAACGGACAGCCCGTCTCGGATCCCCGAATCGCCCAGATTATCGCCGGGGCGATTTTGCTATGCACGGTCGCTTACACGGTCGCGTCGGTAGTGCTGGTTCTGGTCGGTATTGCGCCCGTGAACCAGCCCGAGCCGATGCCGGAGTCTACGACGTTCATCCTGGGGAGCGTCCTATCAGCGACCGGCGTCATGCTCGCCGCCGCTTCGTTCTGGCTCCGCCATTTCCTGGAAAGCAAGCTGCCACGCGAGGGTGCTACCGTGCAACAGAGATTCACGGCGATCATAGTGGCGATGGCCTTGTCCGAAGCTTCCGGAGCGTTAGGACTGGTCTACGTCCTGCTTATCGGACGCCTGCCCGTCGCCTTGATTCTATTCGGCTGCGCGATTGGCGGCTGCATCTTCCATTTCCCCACCCGCCGTGTGCTGGAACCAGAAAAACCGTAGTCGTACCGTACTCAAAACTCTAGGTCACACTCTTCGTAGGGACCGCCCTCTGCGGCGGGCGCAAACTTCTCCGCCACGGGAGGATTCCCGGTCTTTGGCCCAAGTCCCGAAGGGGGCGGAGGCCGGGCGCTGCACAAGATTCCTTCCAGTACCTAATCTACGGGACGAGACACTCAGCGGATTTCCGTCAACCCGTTGATGAATTCCTGCCAGGAAGTAAAAGTGTAATCGGCCTGCGTGGCGCCGAGGTGACGCGTGTTATCTCCCGCGAAGAGGGCGGCTTTGGCGCCGACGGCGTGGGCGCCGACGACATCCGTGTATTCGAGGTCGCCGATGTGCAGCAGTTCGGAAGGGTTTACGCCGAGCGAGCGCGCGGCCGTTTCGAACATTAAGGACTGCGGCTTCGAAACCTGGACCTCGTCCGAGAAGGTCAGCACTTTCAAGTACGGCAGGAAACCGTGCCGTTCCAGCAACGCCTTTAGCGAACTGCCCGGGCTGACGCCCGAATCGGAGAGCAACCCGATCGGAAACCGGTCGGCGGCGGCGCGCACCGCGTCCAACGCCCCTTCGATGGGCACCGGGGAGTGAATGAGGATGGCCGTTGCGAACGTATGCGCCAGTTCGTGGGCGATAGCGGGCTCGAGGCAGATGCCCAGCGCCTCGGTGGTCAGGCGCACGGCGTCCTCGGGACGCAGGGTGCGCTGTTCTTCCTTGTGATGCCGGTCGAATTCTTTCCAGGTGATTTTCATGGCCTCGGCCGCGACTTCCGGCGAGATACCGGTCGCCTCGGTGAATGCATCCACGCGCAGACGCTGGCGCTCTTCCGAGTTGGCGTCGCGAAACAGCGTCCGCCAGAAATCGAAGGTGATGGCGCGAATCGGCATCAATCCTCGGCCACGATGTCGGGTTCGCGCGGCTCTTCTTCCCCCGCGGGCGCTTCGGTTTGCGATTCCGTCCGGGAGTCAACTTGTTGCGCTGCCTGGTACTCCTGATAAATCCCGTGCCGGTCCTCGCGCAGACCGTATTTGGCGACCAAGTCTTGGAAGCGACGCAGCATCGCGGGTGAGACGTTCTTCGTGCGGTGCGCTACCAACCGAGCCGGCGACCCCGCCCAGATTTCAAGCGGGCCAACGTCCTTGGTAATCATGCTGCCGGGCGCGATTACGGCTCCGTCGCCGATAGTGACTCCCGGCCCGATATAACACCGGCTCCCGATTAGGCAGCTATTGCCGATGACGATCGGCTCGGCGACGTGCGGCGTCGTGCGCCAGTGCGCGTCCGTCCCGATTACCACATGGTTGGTGTCGCGGATGACCGTGAACTCGGCGATGCCCGTGAAATCGCCAATCTCGATCCGATTAGTCGCTTCCAGCACACAGTAGAAACTCAAGCCGCCACGACTGCCGATGATGATCTCGCCGTCGCGGTGAGTTCGCAGGATGCAGCCCTCTCGAATCCGCACGTGGTCGCCCAGTTCGACATGTCCCTCGACACGCAACGGTCCCGCCGGGAAGAGACAATGCTTCCCAATGCGCGCAAACTTATGCCCATGCCGCCACTGCCGCCACAACCGAAGCGCCGTATTCATCCTCGACTCCGAAAGCGTGTATTCTACCGTGCCTGCGCAAGTGAGGCAAAGAACCAAGTCCGAAAAACGCCGTAGCCACGAATCGAATCTTTCCTTTATCAAAAAGCAATGATCAACCACATTTCGCAAAAGTTGACGCTACACATCGAGGGTGTGTAATATCGCGTCAAAGCACCAAGGAACCCATGGTATGCACAAGCGGATCAACGTGACATTGCCCGTCGAAACCGTCCAACTATTGGACCGGGTGACCTCAAAGGGGAATCGAAGCCGGCTTATTGACACTGCCGTTAAGTATTTTGTTGGACAGCGCAGCCGACGCCGTCTGCGGAAACAATTAGCGGAAGGCTACAAACGCAACACCCGACTCGATCTGGAAATCGCAACTGAGTGGTTTCCCCTTGAACAGGAAGTATGGGACAAACAAGCCGACTAGACTATCCTCGTCGCGGCGAGGTCTTTCTGGTACGCTTCGATCCGGCTGAGGGCGCGGAAATCCGGAGGACCCGCCCAGCCCTTATATTGCAAAACGATGTTGGCAACCGTTTCAGTTCACTTACCATCGTGGCTGCCATCAAGTCAAGATTGAAGGGTCCTCTTTACCCGGTCCAAGTTCCACTACACGCCCCCGAAGGCGGCCTCACGGTAGATTCCGTGGTCGCGCTCAACCAAATCCGCACGGTGGATAAGGGCCGCCTCATTCGACGCATGGGAAAGCTCGTGCCGGAAACGATGGACAGGATTGACCATGCATTGGGGGTGAGCCTCGCTCTGGTGGATATCTGATGCCATGCACAAGCGAATCACCGTCACGTCGCCGGTCGTGACCATTCAATTCTTAGACTGGGCAACCTCAACGGGAAATTGAAGCCGTCTTATTGACACGGCCCTTAAACATCTTGTAGGACATTACAGCCAAAATTCATGGGGAAAGGGGAGAGGGGCATGTGGAAACGTCATTCACTCCGGATCGGGAGCCTGATCTTCTTGTCGGTTCACGCCCACGGCGCCGTCTGGTACGTGGACAAAGATAACTCTTTTGGAATAGAGGACGGCGCCACCTGGAACCGCGCCTTCACCGCGGTCCAGGCCGGAATTGACGCGGCATTTGCGGCCGGCGGCGGAGAAGTTTGGGTCGCAGAGGGCATCTACGACGAGTTGCGGTCCAGTCCGAATGCCGACGAAAGCGGCCAAGACACCGGTTCGATCGTAATGCGACCCGGAGTCCACCTCTTCGGCGGATTTATCGGCATCGGACTTGGAGGCTTCGAGACCTTGCGATGGCGTCGGGACGGGGATGCGCACGGCGTCACGTTGGATGGTTCGAAGGCACGCGGGGGGCTGGCCGCGCATCATGTCGTCGTCGGGGCGAATGACGCCACGCTCGATGGTTTCATCATAACGGGAGGAGCGGCCCAAGGCTCGGACACGAATCCTACCGGCAGCGGGGGCGGGATGTACAATTCCGGAGCCTCGCCCAACGTAGTCAACTGCCGGTTCGCGGGGAATCTCGCCTTTAACAATGCCGGCATGTCGAACGGCAATGGAGCCTCTCCCCAAGTGACCAACTGCCTCTTCACGGGCGACGGCACGCTCACCCGGCCTTGGCGTACCATCTCGACGGTGCTGGCCTTCACCGCGGGAATTCCGACTCAACAGTTTCTGATAAAGGTTGGGGAAGGCACATATTCAGAACAAATCACTCTCAGTGACAACGCCTTACTAGTCGGAAACAAAGACGGCTCGACGGTCATCCAAGCCCCGACGGTCGTGGTCCGGGCCAACGGCGGCCAGATGCGCCATCTCGTTATTCAGCAGACCGCGGACGATCCAAGCCCGGTCCAGCACCTCGTCGAGATTGAATCGGCATTCGTCGTACTCCGGGACGTGACGTTCGAAGGATCAACGCCCCAGAGCGTCGGATTGTATATCTCCGGCGCCGCTTCCTCCGGGTCGCTGGTCACCGACTGCAGTTTCCGAAATTTGGGTATTGGCATTGAGGCCGTGGGCAGTACTCCGCGCATTCGGCGGTGCTCCTTCGACCAGTTGGGTTTGCACGGCCTCGTCGTCCGGAGTGCGGCGCAGAAAGTGGACGACGGCTCGCTGGGCGACGTGACCGACGCGAACAGCGGCTACAACGTGTTCGGCGAGACCGGCGGCGCGGCCGTCGTGAACGAAACCGGTCAGCCGCTCAACATGCAGAACAACTACTGGGGCACGGACGACGCAACCGCCGAGCAAGTGGCCGGGCGGATCGAGGGCGAAGGCAACTTCGAGCCGTTCCTGAACAAGTCCATCATTCCCGCCACGCTCATCGTCAACGTGTGGAACGCAGAAACGATCCTGCCCGTGAACTCCGGCAACGTCCAAGTCAGTCCCGGTGCGTTTTCGACGTCCGAAAACACCGAGGGCGTCTACGTGTTCGCATGCCTGCCGGCGGAGTCCTATACGGTGTCGGTAAGCGCGCTCGGCTACGTGGACAGCGGACCGATGAAAATCACGGTGAGCGCAGGCGAAACCAAGTCCGTGTCGGCGCCCCTCATGCCGGACGCTGTTCCCCCGACCGACTCTGACGGCGACGGCCTGTCCGATTCTGATGAGGACGGGGTTTACTACACCGATAAGTACAAAGCCGACACCGACGACGACGGCGTAAACGACGATGTCGAGATCGCGTTCAGCACCGACCCCACGACATCGGACCAAGCGCAGTTCTGCGACATTGACGCGGTGGACGGGGTCAACGCCGTGGACGTGCAACTGGTGATCAACGCCGCACTCGGCCTGGACATCGCCCCCTACAACGGCGACGTAGACCTCAGCGGCGAAACCGACGCCATAGACGTGCAACTCGTGATCAACACCGCCTTGGGCTTGAGTCGCTGAATCTGGAATCACCGATCCGAAAACTCTTGCTGGCCCGTGTCAGGTCAAGTCCTTCCGAAAGTGCAGAGAATCCTCGACGTCTTGATAGCCCAGTCTACGGTGTGCCGCTGGGCTGAGCGGATAGGCCGACGTGGTATCGGAAGCCATTTCAATGCAGCCGTGGGCACGACACCACGATTCCCCCGCCTCCACCAGTTTTCGTCCAACGCCCTGACAGCGCCATTCCGGGTCCACGAACCAACCTTCGAGATAACCCACTCGGTCGGTTCGGCAGCCTCGCGCCGTCTTGCGGATAGAGACCTCCACCATCCCGCACAGCTTGCCTTCGCCACATTCCGCGACAAACACCACCTCGCCCTCGGGATTGGCTCGGATGCCCGCCATGTTCTCCTCGAGCTCGGAGCAAGTGTGATTCGGCCACAAGGCGAGGCGAAGACGAAGCCATTCGCCCTCGTCACCGTCTTTCAGCGGACGAACGGTTGGCAACTTCCTATCTGCCGGCCTCGTTTGTAGCATTTACTGACCATCCATCCTGGTTTGATTCGCATCACTGAACAACTGCGTTCAAACCCGGTGTCAAGCGTCACCCGGAACGCGTGAATGGGCGATCGGTTTCTTGATTTTGATTTCTTCCGGACAACCCGGATTGTCTGTCGTGCTTCTCTGATACGTCTTGAAACCGCGACTGAAATAAAACCGTCGCGTAGCTTCATACGGTTTGTAATCCACACCGTCGCCCAACGTATAGGTTGCGATTTCGGTCAAACCATGGTGTTTCGCGAATTCCTCGGCGCAGTCGAGGAGTCGGCTACCGATTCCCTTCCTATGAAAATCTGGTCTAACTCCAAGCCACCCGATGTTGAGCCGACCTTCAGCCAAGAACAGGGTGATGAATCCGACTACCTGTCCGCCGGACAGAGCCACGAAGCCATGTTGATGCCGGAGGTCAGCGGGGATGGCTCGTCCGCGGGCATCCGCATCGAACCATTCGGGCAGTGCTTCTGCCACCGCGAGAATCTCGCGATAATCCTGTTCTTGGATGGGTCGGGTCTCAATAGCCATCATTTCTCGCTTGGCGCCTGCCCTTTGTCGTCTTTTTGCAGCGCCTTTTTGGGGATCGTCTTTCCCTCCGGCATTTCGCAGGATTCGCCGGATAGAACGATGGTTGTTCCAAGCACCTTATCCAGTTCGACATGTGCAAACTCAGGGCTCAATTCCGCGGCAAGTTGGCCCGAACCAACACGCATTAGAGCGATCTCTTCCAGCTTCGCCGGTTGGTTCGGATTGGTCCAACTTCCCCTTCGGCCATAGACTTTTTCCTTTAGTAGCTTCCCGTAGTCACGCTTCAGATAGATGGGCCGGGTTTGTTCATCGATCGTGATGATCCCGATTTGTCGTCCCTCGAATCCAAATGCCTCATAGTGAAAACGCACTGGCTGATTAGTGAGGCTGTTAACAAACTCCGGGAGCGAATGGTCATTTAAATGTACGGTTGACGAGATGCCAACGACACTCCCTCTTCCACCTCTAACATCTTCGACGCCGATAAGAATATACGCGTCGGACCGACGCCAAGCGTTCGCGAAACCGAGGATATCCTTCAAAAGTTCGGACTTCTCGTCATCAGTCGCCCTGACGAAGCGATACTGTTCCTTCTTGAACTCGAGAACCGCACTTTCTTCTTCGTGGAGCAATCGGTTGAATAGGTAATTGTTCATACATTCAATCCCGGTTGTGTTTCCGTCGCGAGTATTTTCGTTATTTGCATCTTTGACCACACTCTTGGACTCGATTGCTGTGCCGAACAAGTTCTTCAGTCGCCGAGCTTTGACACTTGGGTCGGAAGAAATTCGGGCTTTCCCCGTTACAAATCCTAATCGGCCCAACGGCAGTCCAGGGCAGTGCACATTTCCACGACCCGCCGCCTCTCTTGTTCTCTTCCATCTTATCCATCCAACGCTACCGCTCCGGCGCGCGAAAAGCCTGCGTCGCTTGCGATCAATCGTCAAGAGTGCCAGATCACTTCGAGATCACCATCAACGAAACCGATGCCGATTCCGTGTGAGGACTTTGGTTTTCGGGCGGATGGGTAATCTGAGTCAAGCATCTTGATAGCCAATGCCCTCCTTTTCGGGAGGCATGACTTCCAATCCTCACAGGAGTATTCAACTGGGATTGATATTCCCCTTATTTCGGGTTCCCAAACCTCGTGACAGGCCCAATCCGAATCGTCGGCGTCAAACACGCCGGCTCCCATTAGTTCGATGCCGAAATCGACGCCCGCCTCGCCGGCAGGCTCGTAAAGATTGAACGAGAATGCTTTGACCTAGCCAGGGTGGTCTTGGCTAAGACTCTCATCCAACCATGAATTGAAGCTCTGCTCGAAATCCAAGTTTACATCCTTTCTCTGGCGATGACGCCTAGGTTAACCCGCGAATTCGCATGAGAATCCGTTGTTACGGATCAAACAACGCACCGAGTTGGCACTTGGGCAGCTTAAGCAGCGTGCGGGTTCTAGCAACGACTGATGCAATTCTGCCACGAAATCGAACAGTGTCGTCCACCACCCTTGCCAATCCTGCGGTTCGCTTCTTCAGATCTTGGACCCAGGCAAATTCATGCTTCTCTGTGGCAACTGCCGCGAACCGGCTTCGCGCCGTCGCGACGTCACCAATCAAACCTGCGGAGACGGCCGCGTGATAGTGGTCCCAAATGGTATTCCTTATCGTGTTTCGAAGATAGGCTGCAGTATGTTGGATCGTTGGAAATCGCTCGCGCAGTTTCAGCACTTCCTCCTTGGCGCATTCAGCGAGCAGCCGGGCACAACCCGTGAACTGCTCAACGGTCTCGAATTGATGGAACGACTCTACTCTATAGCCATCATCAAATGAGAGGTAGTCCTTCTCGTACCAGAGCCAGCAGGCACCGACATTCAGGTAGCTGCCCTTAGACCACGCGCTTGGTTGAAACTCGATTACGCCGACCCACCAAAGGTGGTCATCAAGCCAAGTTCTCGACCGGCCTTTCTGGAAGCAGCCGAGTGGTAGCAGAACAGACTTGGCGGCCGCCACGATCACTTGATTATGGTCGGACACTGCCACGATTTCGATCTCCAGAAAGATTCAGTCTCGCCACCATGAAGTGCAAAATCTTCTTGTCGCGTCCGAATGATCTGTGGCAGTTGATCATCGGGTACCAGTCATTACAACAGATTGTGCGCGCTTGAGTACAATCCGGCCTTACTGGATGCTCCACACAGTTCCGGTCTCCTATCGTTTCTTTGCGGATTCTCTGTTCGGTTCGATGCGGGAAGATCGGTGCTGTCTTTTGATTCTTGAAGTAAGCGGCGTTCGGTTTCAGAAGCGGGCGGATCCCGATTTGGAAATCGGGGTTACGCCGACACCTGCAGTCCCGAATCCTGATTCACGAACTCTTGACGATGATCTTCCATGTGTGGCTATGACGCTCGGTCACGCCGCCCGAGTCTCCGGTTTCTGCTGTCTTCAAATGGAGGACCTCGTAGCGTTCCGAAACTTGGTTTGGGCTTACTCGCGTCCCTCGTCGTCGCTTTGGACGACGAGGAGAACGCCTTACGGTGTCACTACGAACGCGGCCATCGTGAAAGGGCGAAGTTTGTAGTGTGCCCGTAAGGGCATCTCTTCGAGGTCATGACGCGTTGCATTGGGCCCGCTACTCCGCCTGTTCAATCCACGCCGGGTCGAGGGTGACGTGTTTGATGGACTTGCCGGCTTTGACGCTGTAGCTGTAGCTGAGGTGCAGTTTCCCGTTCTTGGCCTGGATCATGGACGGGTAGGCGAAGGCGGAGCCTTGGCCTTTTTCGGCACGTTCGAGGTGGCGCTTGGACTTCCAGGTGGCGCCTTCGTTGTCGGACAGCGCCAAGGCGAGTTGGTATCGGCCGTCTTCGGTGTCGTTGTAGACCAGAGCCCAGCGTCCGTCCTTCAGGGCGATCACTTCGAGACTGGAACCGGGGTTGAGGATATCGGTATCGCGCGCGACGGACCAATTCATCCCGTCGTCGTTCGAGGTGCTCATCATGGCGCGCGAAGGCGCTCCGCCGCTGTCGCGTAGATAGGCGACGAGCGTGCCGTCTTTCTTGCGAACGATGGTCGGCTGGATCGGTCCGAGTCCGACCATGGGCAGGCTCGGACGCCACGTTTCGCCGAGATCGTCGGAGATGGCCGCGAGGGACACGTTGAATCCGTCCGAGTACAGCGGCAGCAGGATGCGTCCGCTGGGCAGCACGGCGGGATGGATACGCGTCATCCAACCCGATTGGCGTTTGGCTTTGTCCTGGGCCGCCTCGATGATCATCTTCGAATATTGCGGCGCGTACTCGGCCCAGAGGTCCTCGGGCGGATCCAGTTCGTCGAACCCACGCTTGATCGCGTCGGGAAATTCGTCGCCGATGGGCAGCGAGATCACGTCTTGCCAGGACCACTGGGGCGGACCGTCGCCTTGATAGTTCTCAGCGCGCCGGTATTTCAGCAACGAGTGTTCCCACTTATTGGCCTTGACCACGATCCAGAACAGCCAGAGGCGATCCTGGGCGTCCATGAACAGGACGGGATTGCAGTCGGGAAATTCGGGCGTGTCCGCCATTTCGAACATGGGGCTCCATTCCGTCGCGCCCTTCTTGAGCCGCGCCCCGTTTACTTTCACGTCGTTGGCGCTGCGCTCGCCGGACCCGTGGAACCAGCAGGCGAGCAAATCGCCGTTGGGACACTCGACGATGCTGCTCCCGTGCACGTGTTTGTCCTGCACGGGAAAGATGAGTTCGCCCTCGAAGTCAGGCGCGGCGAAAGCGTACAGACTCAGCGAGCAAAAAACGACTGTGAACCATTTTCCGAAGTTCATTTTTCCCTCCACAAGAAAGACCAGCATCGGCACGCTACAACACGAGACCCCGCAGTATGGCCGAGCACGCAAGCGAGTTCAAGGCGTCGGTATCCGCAGTCAAAGAAGACCGAGGGCAGCGTTGATGACCAACTGTACGTCAACCGCGTTGACTTGGGTATCGCCATTGACGTCGCTGTTGTAGCCGGTATCGAGACCGAGTGCGGCGTTGATCACCAACTGCACATCCACGGCATTAACTTGGGTATCGCCATTGACGTCGCCGGGGGCGCGGGGGGACTTCTTCTGCTCGTACTGGAGGATGTTCCCCGCGGCGTCGTAGGTGTAAGACACACTCGATCCGTCGTTGTAGAGCACTTGGGTGAGACGGCCGGCGTCGTCGTATTGATAAACCTCGGCGCGGGGGCTATCGAGCGACGCGACGGCGATCAGAAAGACCAGGGCGATCCCTGCCACGACGCTGGGCACTTGCTTCGCGCCGTGTGGCGCCGGCGGTTTTAGTGATGGTTTCACGCTTTTTCCTCCCGTCATCGTAGCCCAAGCCGCTGAATGTGGCGGAATTCCCGCAACAGTACCGCGCGCCCGGTGGGCGAGACGAGGATGCTACGCGGCCCGACCATGAGGAATAATTGCCGGCCACTAAGCAAACGCCAGAGTTGGCGGTCTTGCCAGAGGCCCGTCAGACCGATCTCATCCGCTTTACTGAATAAGAGCTGACCGCTCGGGTGCGTGTGGGCAATGAGGCGGTGGACCCGCTGAACATTGGCAGGGAAGTCTACAGAGTTTTCAGTGCCGAGTACCAGCACACGGGCAAAACGGCCGTCACGAGTGGCGACACGAAAGAGGCCGACTTCCTTGCCGGTGGCGGCCGTGATCTCGGCCATCATCCGTGTGGTGACAAAGCCCGTGGGCACCTCGATACCCTCCTCGCCCGCGCGTAGCAACTCCTCGATAATGAATTGTTGTCTTCTGTAGAGCTTGCTCCGGTAGAGCGGGGAG
Organism: Candidatus Hydrogenedentota bacterium; assembly: GCA_016209895.1. Taxonomy (GTDB): domain Bacteria; phylum Hydrogenedentota; class Hydrogenedentia; order Hydrogenedentales; family SLHB01; genus JACQVH01. The sequence goes on from JACQVH010000182.1 coordinate 19,342, forward strand.
AATTGGTGCATGGCATAGCCGCTGTCGGCGAAAGCAATCCCTTGCTCGATACGGGCGGTCCGGGCCGCGCCGCGCGTCAGTCCGCGCGTCAGTCCGAGTCCTGCGGAAGCCACCACGTTGACGGCGATATCGCCTCCGGCGCCTACCAGGTGGGCCGTTTCGGGGTCAGCGCCCAGACCTTCCGCCACGGAACTGATTCCGTAGGCGAGGAGCGTGCTGGCGTCTTCGCCGGTGATGGCCATGCGGAATCCGGCCTGCGCCGAGTCTACGCCCAGCCCTACAACGACGATGCCGCCGGCCGTGGAAATGGGCTCCGGGGAGAGAATTCCGATCACGCCCAGGACAATTTCCGCGACGCCCACCCCGCCCTGTACGAGTCCGGCAACCCGGATGACGGCTTCCGAGGGCGGCTCGGGAAGCTGGTAGGGATTGAGCAGTCGCGGGTCGAGCATCACGGCCACGCCCATGGAAAGGAAGCGCAGATTGACGCTGTCGTAGAAGCCGTTCACCGCGTAGTAGAAGTGGCCGTCTAACGTGTAATTCACCATCCAGCCGTCCGCGGCCTTGTAGGTGAACGGATTGTCCACGCTGCGGTTAAACATCTCGCCGATGGCCCTCGGAAATTCGCTGCGTACGATGGCCCCGAACGGATCGTAAGCGTATTTGGCGTCAATTTGCCGGCTGTCGTTGGTAAGATAGATCGCGTTGCCGAACGGATCGTAGTGGTAGTAGAACCGCTTGTTGTCGGAGGCGGCGATACGATACAGGAGCAACCCGCCGGGGGTATAGACATAATACCATTCGGGTTGACCGCCTTTGGTTTCCACGGCGATGCGGGGATCGGGCAAGGCGTAATTCCAGACGAAGCCGCGGGTGGGTAGAGCCGGTTCCGTCTTGGTGAGAAGATGGCCGAGGGCGTCGTAGGTCAGCCGGGTGTCGAGGGGCTGATTGTTTGAGAACTGTCGGTAGACCGTGAGTCGGCCGGCGAGGTCCCAGGAATAGACGCGGCGCCGGTCGTCGCGCATGCGGCCTTGGGCGTCGTAGGAGAAATTAGTCTCGCGCGACGCGGCGTTGAACTGGCGGACGCGCGCCTCATCCAACTCGCGCGTCGAGGGGAGGGGTGTGAAGAAGTTGCCTTCCGTGACTTTGCCGGCCTCGTCCACGGCAAATTGGATGCGTGATAGCGGGAAATCGTCAATGCCGGTCAAACGCCCGTCCCGATCATACGAGTACGTCGTAACCGCGCCGTTCGGTCGTTCGAACGAACTGAGAAAGCCGGCGGGAGTGTAGCGTATCTTGGTGACGCCGCCGAGCCAGTCGCGCACTTCGGTGAGGCGGCCCTGCGTGTAGGTGTAGGTTATCGTCTGGCCGGACGCCATCTGGATGGACACGATGTTGTTGTCGTTGTCGTAGGCGACGACCAGCCCGTTGCTGCCGGTTATCCGGTCTATGGGGTCCCAGGCAAGCGCGATGCCTTCCGCCGAAACCAGCCGGTCCTCGCTGTCGTAGGTGAACATGAGGTCCAGGGCTTCTTCGTTCGCCTTAGGAGTAATGATGGTGGGCGAATAGAGGAGCCGAACGGGGTTGCTGTTGCCGTCATAGGCTATGTCCAAGGCGCCGGTATCTTCCGGAAAATCCACGTGCGAGACACGGCTGCGACTGTCGTATTCGTAGAGCGTCTTGAAACCGAGCGGGTCTTGAGACGACACGAGGCGGCCCTGCGCGTCATATTCACGCAACCACTGAGCGCCATTGGGATCGGAGATGGAGGTCACGTTGCCGAGGTCATTGCGCCCGTAGGTTCCGGTCACGTTGCCGGGCAGTTCCGCCTTGGTGAGGAGGCCGCGCGCGTCATAGGTGTAGGTCGCAACTTTGCCGAGGGCATCGGTGATGGTCTGAATCCGGTCCATCGCGTCATACGTTATCTTCGCGCTTCCGTTTTCCGAACTGGTCAGCTCGACGATACGGCCGACGGCGTCGGAAGTGAACGCAATCTGGCGGCTGCCCAGGGCCGTGCTGGAAGTGATTATCCCCTCCGGGTCGTAAGCGAAGGACCAAGTGTCTTGGCGGTCATCGGTGACCGACTGCAGCCGCCCGCGTGGGTCGTAGGCGAACGTAGTCGCGCCGTCCGAGCGGTCACGCATGGTGGCCGGCCGGCCTCTCGCATCGAACTCGACTTGCGTGGTCTTGCCGAGCGGGTCGGTTGCAGAGACCAGACGGTCCTGGTCATCGTACTCATACGTCGAGGTGTTCTGCAGCGTGTCCGTGGCCGATACGAGGTTGCCGTTGGCGTCGTACGCAAAGGTCCTGGTGTCGCCGCGTCCGTTGGTTTCGTTCAAAAGTTCGTCCCGATCACTCCATTCGAAAGCTCGCGTCGTGCCATCCGGGTGCCCCACGCTGGACACGCGCCGCGAGCTGTCGTAGGTGTAAGTAGTAGGATTTCCGAAGTGGTCGCGGAACGTGGCTGCGGTCCCGTCGCCGTTATAGGTGCGCGTACTCGTCCCACCGGTTGGATTTCCGGTCGTCAGCACCTGGCCGTGATCGTCGTAAGTGTATAGCCACTGCTTCCCGGCCCGGTCCGTCCACGTTACGGGATTGCCCGAGGCGTCGTAATCAAAGACGTCGGTCATCCCATCGGGATACGTGACTTGGGCGATATCGTATAGCGTGATTCCGGCAAAAGTGCGCGGCGCGTACGACATCTGCCAGTGGCCCCCGTCGGCCTCGGTCACGGATGCCAGGCGTCCGCTGGGCTCGTGGAACGCGTAACGCGTTTCTCCGCCGAGACGGTCCAGAATCCTGGTCCGGCGCCCGGCCTCGTCGTATTCCATGCTGACCGATTGATTGTTCTCGTCAGTGAATGAGGTAAGGCGTCCGTAAAAGTCGTGTACATGCCGCGTGGTCTCAGCCAACGGGTCCGATACGGTGGTGCCGTTCGTGTAATCGAACGTATATGCCTGGTTGGAAACGTTTGACAGAGACGCGACTGCGCCGAAGGTGTGGTACGCCGCATGGAACGGGGCATTTCCGCGAGGCATGGTGAGGGACGTCAGGAGGCCGGCCAGCGGGTTCGCGCCGTCGTATGCGTACTCGGTGGGCTCGTTGAGGGCATCCCGCGACGCGATTAGGGTGTCGCCGGCATATTCGAAACTTACATTTCGTATCCCGTCCGAGACGCTCGAGAGAAAATCCCCGGCGTAGGTAAAGGTCAATTGGCGTCCCAGGCCGTCCGAGACCTCGAGGAGCCTGCCTTCGGCATCGTAAGTTAGCTGGTGTAGGTTGCCATGCCCGTCCTCGATACGGGTGAGTCGTCCGATACAAACATCCAAGGCGAACGTATACACGAGACCCGCGGGATCGCCCAAGACAAAGGTGTTCCCGGCCTCCACCAGTTGGAAGACGACGTCGAGCGGACCCTTCAACTCCCACTGCCCGCCGACTAGTTCGAAGTACAGCAGACGCCCCCTATTGTTCACGACCTCGACGCGCCGCGCGTTCCGGACCAGGGTCATGCTGAAATTGTGCATCCAGTTAAGTCCAAGACCGACGTCCAGCGTCCCGCTGCGCGCGATGCGCGAACCGTAGTGCCGCATGAACACCAACGGCATCGGTCCGCCCAGATTCAGGTCTACGGTCTCATGCGTCAACTCGCCGGTAAAGGTATTGACCGCGTCCAGAGCCGTTCCTGAAAAGATGAAATTGGCTGAACAGAGCGGCAAATCAGTGGCGTCGGCGTCGGCATTCGCCACAAACACCGCTTCTTTGCCGTAGTACAATTCGGCCCCATACGTCAACTGGCCAGACGCATTGAAGGCGGACGGCAGCCCGTCTCGGCCGGTACCCGTGAGTGGGTCCATCTTCAGCGCGGCAACGAAATCCAGGACACCCGGGGCCGTCTCGACCAGCTTGCCGGTGCGGGATATCATGACCAGTTCCCCGTTACGGTCTTGCGCCCAGATACCTGGATTGTTAGAGGCATTGATGCTGGCGCCGACCAACAGCGTGCGGAAGGCGACGTGACCCATGGCATTCATGGCTGCCGCGGTGATATCCGCAAAAGTGACACCAGTCTCGGTTCCGGGCGCCGATTGGCCCGTGCGCGCCACGAGCCGCAAGGCGCCGGTGCCATCCTCGGCCCAAATGCCCTCACGATTAAGGCCGGTGACGCCGGCGCCATCCAGTTGAGCCCAGACCGCGGCTCGGCCGTTGTCGCCCAATCCCAAGGGGATCATGCCGCCCGGCACGAAGTTCACGCCGCTCTCGGTGTCCGGGGCCGCCTCCCCCTCGAGCGCCACCTTACGGAGCCCGGCATCGCCTTCGGCCCAGAATCCGTAGCCCGTGTCAGCAACTCCGCGGAAGGCGACTGCGCCGGCGCTGTTCATCGAGAGGAAGTCCAGGTCATGGAAGAGGCTTCCGGAAGTTCCGGGCGCGACCGTTTCATTGCTGGCGATAAGTTCTCGGGTACCGGCGTCCGGAGCGCGATACAGGGCTATCGTTCCGCCGAACCCGTTGCCGGTGCCGGTAAACGCGGCCACTCCAGCGTCGTTCAGCACAACTTCCTTGAAGGAAGAAAACGTGCGCGGGGCGTTGGGATCGAGTCCGGTCTGAACCGGCGTTTGGATGCCGGGCATCACGTCCCCCGTTGCATTCAGTAGCACCGCGCCGCTCCCAAATTCCGCCCACACGGAATCACGGCTGACGGTGCCTCCTTGCCCGTCGGGGACGATTACCTCAGCTAGAAACGCCATACGGCCAGCGCTGAAAATAGGCGTATCACCCGAGCGCACGCGCGAGGTGATCAGCCTGGCAAACGTCCCACCGGTTCCCGGAGCGATTGCCCCGATAGCTGCCACAAGCCGTAATCCGGTGTCGTCTTCCGCCCAGAACGTCCGCGGGGTAATGGACCCGGTGGCATCCAATCCGCTGACAAACGCCGCCCGTCCATCGGCATCCAAATTCACGCTTTTGAAAAAGTCGAAGTGACTGAATGCGATGCCCGCTACCTGTTCGCCGTGGCGGGCCACCAGTCGGAGCGCATCGCGGCCCTCCAGCCAAATGCCGTACTCGTTGGTCGAATCCACACCGGGCCCCTGAAGCTGGCCCATGAAAGCCAGATCGCCAGACGCATTCAATCGCGGCGGAACTAGCGTCACGTTGCGGAAAGTTGTGTCGCCGGTCGTGCCTGGAGCCGGCTCATCGGCCCTGACCGGAGGAAGCGTCGTGACTTGGCCAAACGCCGGTATGCCACAGCCAACCACCACGAAAACGAGACCGACGGGAAACGCCGAACGGTAAAGACGACACTTGATGGGTTCGGGCACGATGCTCATCTATACCCTCCGGACACGGCCAGCACTCATTTACTCCCCAGTCTGAAATTCGTTATAATTCAGCCCGGTCCGGTGGGGTCGGGCTGATCGCAGGGAACATCCGAAAGGGAGGAATCATTACATGTTGCTGATTGGCGCACTTATCGGCGCGTTAACGATGCAGACCTGGGACGGGCGCGAGATCGTCATGTCCAATTATGACTCGCGCAATGGGACCGTCATCGTGTTTCTGTCGAGTCGGTGCCCGGTGACTCGGGAAAACGTAGGCACGCTCGTGCAGGTTCATGAGAAGTATCGGCGCAAGGAAGTGCTGTTCGTGGGGTTGTGCGCCAACGACGCGGAAACGCCGGAGGAAATGAAGGCTTTCCTGCAGAAAAATCGGGTGAACTTTCCAGTGTATCGCGATCCCGGCGCCAAGATCGCAAAACGGCTGGGCGCTCGGTATACGCCGGAAGCGTTTCTGCTCGACCGGAAGGGCAAACTCCTGCATCGCGGCGGATTCCAGGGCCATGGGCCGGCGATGGACATGGACCACGCCATCTCGCAACTTTTGGCGTTTGAAACGGTCCCGCCCAAGCCCGTGAAGCCGACGGGAACGCCCATCAACAAGACAGGGACGCCCGCGCCTGCCGACGACCCCATCGAGCCAATCGTCTTCGCGTCGGAAGTGATTTTCGAAAAAGTTCCGTGGGCGGCGGACCACCATTGCTCGACGCTGGCGGAAGCGCCCAACGGCGACCTACTGTGCGTGTGGTTCGGAGGAAGTTTCGAGTGCGCGGACGATGAGGTGCTCTTCATCGCGCGGCGGAAAAAGGGCGAAGGCATCTGGAACGCGCCGGAGGTGCTGACGCGCGGCGAGTTCCTCCGCCCGCCCGGCAACCCGGTCGTGTTTCGCGTGAACCCGACGCGCATGATGGTCTTCTACGACCGATTGGAGGAGGAACGCCCGATCCGCAGCGGGCGCTGGCGCGCGGGGCAGCTCATGACGATGTACTCGGACGACAACGGCTATACGTGGAGCAAGGACGAGGAGGTGCACCTGGGCGTGGGCGGCATTCGTAACGTTCCGCTTACGCTCGAGACGGGCGAACTGATGGTGCCCATGAGCAACCCGCCGAGTTTCCTGGTCACGCGCGACGGCGGCGCTTCCTGGGAAGTGTCCGGCGCGATGGACACTGGCGGCCAGCCTACGGCGGTCCAGCGCAGCACCGGCTCGCTCTTGTGCTTCCTCCGCAGCGCGCCCTTCATCTTGCAGAGCGACTCGACGGACTTGGGGAAAACCTGGAGCCCGACCCGACCTGCGCCGTTGCCCTGTCCGGGAGCGGGTCTGGCGATGTGTAAGTTAAAGTCGGGACATTTCGTGCTGGTTTATAACTCGAGCCACACCGAGCGCACACCGTTATCGGTCTCACTCTCGACTAACGATGGCCGTTCCTGGAGCCGCCCGGTTCATCTCGAATCCAATCCGGGCGAGTATGCGTATCCTTGCGTCATCGAGACCTCGGACGGAAAGATTCACGTCAGTTACACGTTTCTGCGGAAAGTCATCAAGCACGCCGAGTTTAACGAGCGCTGGATCGCATTGCTGACGCCGGCGTCGTGATCCAAAGAACCCAGAACGAAGGGAACACAGATGACGCGGATGGCACGGATGCTCGCGGACCAGCCTAGAACGCGGAGAGTTTTCATTCATATATCACGACGATGTGTCGTTGCATTAAAAAAGGCGGGGCGCTTAATGCTTGGTTCGGTTGCGATCGGCGGGCTGCTCATTCATACGGCCGCAATCGCCGGTTCCAATGAGTCGGCGGCCCAGCGCGCGCGGGAACTCCACCTTTTCGGAGTAGAGATCGGCGGACCGGAGGACGGTTTCCAACTCACTGATCGCGCGGCATTTGAGTCGGCACGCGACGTTGGGGCACGCTCGATTGACCTGCGTCCCATCTGGTCCGCGCTCGAACCGGAGCCCGGCGTCTACGATTGGACCACGTTGGACGCGGCGCTGGCGCACGCGGCGGCGGTGGGTCTGCCGGTGACGATCACGTTGCGCTTTTTCGATAACCAGGTCCCGGCATGGCTGGCCGATGAGAACATGCTGGACCAGGATGGCAAACCTTTTTCCGGATACGGTTTCGAGGGGCAGCATCGCGCGCCCTCATATTGGGGTCCGCGCGCACGGGCTTCCTATCTCAAACTAATCGAGGAACTGGTGCGCCGCTATCGCGACAACTCGAATATCCTGGCGTGGCAGTTTTTCTACGGCTACAACGACTCGTTCTACATGGGCATGTGGAACAAGCGCGAGACGGTTTACGATTACTCGACGTTTTCGCAGGAGATGTACCGTCGCTACCTAAAGCGTGAGCTGGGCCTCAAGCTACCCGACCTGAATCGGCGATACGGGACGAACTACGGTGATTGGAGCGAAGTCGCGCAACCCAAGCCGGTATTCGGCCATCTGAATCTGACCCGCGCCTGGCACGATTTCCAAGATTACCGGATGTGGAGTATCGAGCGCATGTTCGATGACATGGACCAGACCGTGCGCCGGCTGGATTCGCGACCGCTGATCATGTACTACGGCGGCTCGGTGCACCACGCGGCCCATCAACTCAGTGTCTACGACATCGGACTACGCCTGCTGAAGAAACATGGGGGCATACTCGATGTCACGTGCTTCGAGGACCCGGTGCCCGCCGAGATCGGCGTCGGCATCGTGCGGAGCTACGGCGTGACGCCCATGGCGGAGGCTTGGCAAGTGCCGCCACCGCGACGCGATTTCTGTCGCATGTTTTTCCATATCTTTGCATTGGGCGTGAAATCGTACCAACTCGTTGGTAGCTGGAAGAAGATGGAGATGGCCCCCCAAGAATTCCAGCAGATGGGGAACGTATTTGCCGAAGTGGTAGAAGCCGATCCGGTCCGCGCGCCGGTCGCCGGACTCATCGCCTACCGCACGGTGATCTCCCATGTACCTGCGCGCAACTACATCAATCCGACGCTGGCTTTGATTCCCAAACTTCAGCAGCACCAGTACTCGCTGGATTGGCACTCGGACATGAGCCCGCTCGAGAATCTTGACCGCTATCCGGCATTGTTGGATGCCAACTCGGAAGTCCTGGACCGTGCCGTGATCGAACGTCTCGGCAAGTACGTCGAGAAAGGTGGACGACTGGTGCTCTTGTCACGTTCCGGACGCTATTCGGTGGAAGAGGATCGTCGCGACAATCCGCTCCTCGTGCGGCTTCACAGTCCGGGTTGGGAAGGCAGCACCCTAACGGAATGGGCGCTGGACAAGGGTCGCGTAATGTGCGTCACGGACGAGATGGACTGGACCACCCCGGAAGGCGAGGCCACGCTGCTCAAGCTGATGGCGTGGCTTCAAGTCGAACGACCGATCACGGCGACGCCGGGCCTCCTCGCTGCGGTTTGCCGTGCCGCTGACGACACTTGGTTCCTCCCGCTATTCTGGTCTAAAGGAGAGCCGGGTGAAGCGACCGTCGCTTTGCGTCCGGGACTTCTAACCGGGAAAGGGCGTTATCGGATCGAGGACCTACTGGAAACGACGAAGGAACCCACCTTCGCTGGCCGCGACACCCTCGAGCGGGGAACGCCGCTATCTTTTGGTCCGTATATGCTGCGGGTTCTGAAACTGACCCCCGAATCGTAAATCCTCAAATCAGCCCGAGCGCGGCGTTGATCACCGTTTGCACGTCCGTCGCGTCCACGGTCCCGTCACCGTTCGCGTCTGCGTCAAAACCTATATTCAAGCCCAAGGCCGCATTGATCACCAATTGCACGTCGGTCGCATTTACCTCGCTGTCGCCGTCAATATCCGCAGGGCCACCCGGAGTCACCGGTTCCGTCTGCAATACCGAAGTTACTTGCGGGAACGACACGTTACCGTTGCCGTCCTTTGCAAAAATCGCGATCTGATACTCGCCCTCGGTCGTGAACCCCGAATACTTAACTTCGTAGTACGTGTCACGAACCGGCAACAAGTCCACACTCGGCAAGTCCGTTATGGACTTCATGGTCCGGACGGCTCGTCGCGCGGTGAATCCCGGTGGCGTGATTACAGCCCAAACTCTCGCGATAGTTCCCGTGGTCGTGACTTGGTCGGCCCAAATTGTGGCGTCCGGCCTCCCGCGCAATACTTGCAGGGGCACGGCCGCGCCGATAAGCGGGTCGTCGCCCGCGAGTACGATACCCGCGCCCAACGTGAACTTCCCCGCTAGGATTCCGTCCGCTCTCTCGTTGGCAATGCCGTTACCGTTGTCGTCTAGCACGGCCTTTTGATTTCCCTGCGCAAACGACATGGCCACGCTGGCGTGAGAAAACCCCTGGCGCGCCGAAGCCCCATTTAACACGCGCCGCCAGAAAAAGCTCGAGAACGAGACATCGCCGGAGGCAAGCAATGCCGCCGCCTCCGTCGTATCGGTGCTGCCGATGAGGATGCGCGGCGAATCCGGCGGCGCGGTCAAAGCACCCAGAACACTCCAGGCGCGTGACGCATCATATACGATCAGCATGGTTCCGGAAATGGCGGCTTGCAGTTCGTCCAGCCAGAGGTCCAGCTTCGCAGCAGACACTTTCTCGGTTCCATTCAGCACGAACGCGCCGTCGTCTCCCTCTCCGGCAAGAAACACGATCACGTCCAGTGTATTCTCCGCCGCCCACGTTCGCAGCCCCCGTTCCAGGTTCCCCAAGCTGTTGACCTCGTCCACGCCAGTCACGACCTCGGGGCCGAGCAAGTAAATGTTGGCGTCCGTGTAACCCTGCGCCAAGAGTGCCGCCCGAGCCACCTGCGTCACTTTCTCGATGGCGAGTTGCAACGGGTCTCCCGCATCGCCGCCGGCCACGATCACCGCTTTCCGCGTGCGCGGCGTGGTGACCGTCACGGAAGCTAGTTTGGGGACCGAAGTATTCCCGACCCGGTCCCGGGCATAAAATGCCACCTGATAGTCCCCGGCCCCGCCGAATTTCCCGTACGTGCCCGCCCAACGGTCCGGTTCGGTCCGGGTCAATTCGTGCCACGGAAGGCCGTTGACCGGATTGGAAGCCGAGGACAAGGTGATGGTTTGTGGACGGATGGTCGCCCACACACGAGTGACGCCGTCCGCGTCGGTCGCGGTCGCGGAAAACTGGACGTCCATACTGGAGGGACTGATTTGTTCGGCCGACGCCTCGCCGACCCGCGGCGCTTCCCCTATGGTACCTGTGCCTCTTCCAATCATTGTCTCAGCCGCGATCTCACCTTCGCCGGGTTCGTTCGGGACCGAATTCCCGTTATCATCCAGTTGCGGGGTTTGGAATTCGATAGTCTGAACGATCGCGTCTTCCGCGTTCACGAATGCGTCCCAGATGCTTAGTCCGTTAAACACGTGCGTCCAAAAGAAGTTCGAAAACGAAATCGTTCCCGTGCTCAAGAAATAGGCGCTCTCGTCGGGCTTAGCGCTACAGATGATGATGCGATTCGGAGCGGAAAGATTATCCACGAAACTTCCCGACTGACAAGCGTCATAGATAACGACATCGCTTCGCCCGCTCTTGCGCGACCCGTTCAGCCACCGTGCCAAGGTCTCGGAGGGCAACACTTCCGTCCCGCTCAGTCGAAACGTCTCCGGGCCGCCGTGATCAATCAGGTACAGCACCAGGCGATCGGCATCCGCAGCCCAATTTACCAACGCTTCTCGCAAGGTATCGCCGGTCACGGGAGCATCCACGTCATCGGCCAACCCGTTGTGGTCCAAGTCCGAGTTTGAATCCGAAAGGTAAAGGATCGTGTTCTTGGTGAAGCCTTGACGGCTCAGCGCCTGATACGCGAAATTGGCATTGTAGCGCGTCGCGTCCCAAAGATTATTTCCGGGAAACGGCCCGCCGGCCGCCACCACAATTGCTTTCGAGAGCAGCCCCGTTTCCGGCGGCAAAAACACTTCGACGCGATTGTTGCGCGTGTCGGACACATAGACCTTCCCAGTTGACGCCGAAACCGCCACACCCGACGGGAACGACAACTGGCCGGGCCCGCTGCCAAACGTTCCCCACTCCCCCAAGAACATGCCATCCCCGGTAAATTTCTGAATGCGATTGTTGCCATAGTCGTTGACGTAGACGTTGCCCTCCTCGTCGGCCGCCACGCCCGGCGCATAGAACTGCCCGGGCTCCGAACCGTAGCCGCCCCACTTGGCAATGAACGTCCCCTCCGGTGAGAATTTTTGGATTCGGTCGTTGTCCGCGTCGGCCACGTATACGAATCCCGCACCATCCACCGCTACCCCGATCGGCGCGCGGAACTGGCTGTCGCCGGTTCCATAATTGCCCCAGGCCGTGAGAAACACGCCCGCGGACGTAAATTTGAGGATGCGATAGTTATTGGAATCGGCGACGTAGACGTTTCCCGCTCCATCCGTAGCGACACCCTTCGGTCCGTAGAATTGGGATTCCAGAGAACCAATGCTGCCCCATCCGAGCAGGAAGTTTCCTTCGGAATCAAACTTCTGGACGCGACTGCGCCACTCGTCCGTGACGTACACGTGTCCGTCTTTGTCCACCGCCACGTAACTCGGATACAGGAACTGTCCGTCTCCTTCACCCCGGCTGCCCCAGGCGCCCCGGGATACGCCGTCGGGACCAAACTTCTGGACTCGGTAATTCAGCGGTTCGACCACGTAGACGTTCTCGTCCGCGTCCACCGCGATACCGATGGGCAGATTGATTTCCCCCAAGGCCTCGCCGTAAGCGCGCCAAACATCCAGGAAGCGACCATCGGGTACAATATCGGCGTCTTCAGAATCGGTGAAAGGCCCGTTCGCATCGAAGATTTGAATGCGATTACTCCAACCTTCCGCGAGATAAACGCGTCCCCCTTCCGCCACCCCAATCCCTTGTGTCGCGATCAACTTCCCCAGATCGAACCCGAATA
>JACQVH010000183.1 GCA_016209895.1 Candidatus Hydrogenedentota bacterium
CACCGACACCTTGTCGACGCCAGGTTGTTTACGCAGCGCCTTCTCGATCGTGCTGGTGCACAATGAGCAGTGCAGCCCGCCGATATGCGCGCGGATTCGCCGCCGGCCCGGTAATTTGGATGGCTCTTCGCTCCAGAATCGCTGAGTTGGCTCAACGGTGGCTGCTGTACTCATGATGACATCTCCTTTCAAGAGAGTGCGATGAACACTCTGGTGTAATAAACGCTGACGACGAGCAGGGCGCACCCGCTGACGACTTGAATTGTTCGGCGCCACGCGCCGAGGCGCGTGAAGCCCGTAATTGCGCTTCCGATGACTCCAGCCAGGAGGAATGGGAAACCTCGGCCTACGCCGAACGTGAAGGCCAAGAGGAGCCCCTGCGCCGGGCTTCCCATCGCGGCCGAAACCGTGAGCAGCAGAATTAGCGGCGCCACGGAAGTTCCCAGGCTGAAGACGAACCCGTACCCGAACGCGCCGGTGAGGCCTGGTTTTCGCCAACCTTCCAACTGGCTCACCTTCAATCGGGGTCCCCAAAAAGCGAAGACCGCGGCGGCCAACGAGAGGATCGCCATCCCGAGCGCCCAGTAGCGGCCGAACGACTCCGTCGCCAAGACGCCCAATCGGCCCGCGAGTGCTCCAAGGAGCGTCAGATTGATGACAATGCCCGCGAAGAAGGCGGTGGCTATCTTCCACCCGCTTCGGCGCGATTCGGCTTCGTATGCCCCTGCCGCGCTCGCCATGCCAAGCCCCACCGGCAGGGTGCAGGGGCACATCGCGCTCGCCACGATGCCCCCGAGGAAGACGACCCCGAGGCCTAGCAGCGAGAATCCCTGGTCGAGGCCGGAGCCGAACTGCCGCAGGAACTCGTCGAGGGTCATTTTGGGGCCTCCTTCGGGATTCCGGCCTGGTAGCCAAGTCCATTGATCGCGGCGACGAGTTGGTCAGGGGCGAGGCGACTCGGGTCAAAACGGACGCGGGCGTTTCGCTCGGCCAGACTCACCTGGACGTCGCCAACGCCAGCGATTGACGTCAACGTCTTCTTGACTCGCGCCGCACATGCAACGCAGGACATGCCCTCGACCGGGATGACGAGCACTTTGGAAACCTTGAAAGGCAAGGATTCGGATGTTAATGGTGTGCTCTCCGGGAGTGTGGCGGTGTAGCCGGTTTGGGTGTTGATGGCGTGAACGAGGCCGGCGGGCGAGGTCTGGGCAGGATTGAAGGCGACGACGGCGTTGGCGTTGGCGGTGCTGGCGTCGGCGCTGGCGACGCCGGGGATGGCGGCGACGACTTTCTCGACGTGGGCTTCGCAGGTGATGCACGTCATGCCCTCGATGGGGATGACGGCGATTTGCGACGCGGGATACTTCGCGGCGGTGCGAGCGACATTTGCGTCGGTTTTCTCGGCGAGGCCAAGGTGCGGGTAGATGGAGTTGGCGGCGAACGCCCCGACGACGAGCGTGCCGAACACGAGGCTGGCGACGGTCAGTTTCCGGTTCTTCATGCGGCAAGAGGCCGTCGAACAGGCGCGCCGTTCCCGAAAGTACATCGCGTAGGAAATGCCGAGCAGCACAGCGCCCGCGCCGAGAAACCACAAGTGGTACTGGGCCAAAGCCGCTGCCGCCGTCGCGCTGCCGATGCTGAACAGCAACAGGATCAGCGGCGGCAGGCAACAGGCGCTCACGGTCAGGGCGGAAAGCACCGCGGCGCTTGTCGAATTAAACATCTTCTTTATCAGTTTCATGTTATTTACTCCCGTGCGCGGTCAAAATGTATTGGGCAAAGCGGGCGGCATCCCGCTGACGGCTCAGAAGGTGATCGTAAAACCCAACACTGCGCGGACATTGTCCTCGGCGGCGCGATCGCCGGCGTTCTGGTAGACCGGGAACTGCAGGGCGGCCTCGAATTGGGTCCGCTTGCGAGTCAGCGCCAACCCCGGCGAGAGAAACAGTTGGTGACCGTCCGTTTCATCGAGCCGGCGGCCGTCCGATTCGCTTTTCTGCTGATATTCGCCGTTCAACTCCAACAGACCGGTCAAGCTCCATGGCTTATCCGTGCTGACGTCCTCGTAACGCGCGGGCAAGAGTCGATACTGATACGCCAGGTCATAGCGCAACACGTCCCCCGCCTTGAAATCTCGGTCGTTTTCGGTGTTGAGGTGGTAGGTGATATCGGCATCCACACCGTGGCGGTTTTTGTGCCACGAGTAAATGGTCCCCACGATGGGATCCCACGAGCGCGACGAAATTGGATCGTCGTACGCGGGGATTTGCAAGCCTCCCAGGACCGTCCATGTTTGCGATTCCAAGTGGCCCAACTTTTTCCAGAGCTGGTAGCGCAACAGCAGCGTGATATCTCCAATGCCCGTATCCAATTCGTCGGTGGCGCGCCCCTCGGCCTCGAAATCACGCCGGATCAACGGCACGCCCAACGCCGTCGAAAAACGCGAAGACCAACCGTATACGAGAACGTTGGATTGCATCCATGTCGTCACGTCCGCGTCCAGATCGTCCAAATCGAACGAGCGATAGCGCAACTGGTTGCGATAAATGATCTGGCCTTCCGCCGGCTGAATCGCCACGTCGGTGTTTATGGGAATGGCCTGGCCCCAGGCCCGCTCGTTAAGTCCCCCGATCAGTCCTATCAACAGCGCGAAGTAGGTTGCAGATATTTTCATCGCTCCGTCTCCTTTCCGTTCGTATTTTCTTCCGTGAAAACGTTAAGCCGGTGATTTCCCCAGTCCACCACGTACAGTCGCCCATCCGGCGACAGCGCAATATCGGTTGGCCGCTCGAACTGTCCGGGGCCGTTCCCGTGCTCGCCAAAGTCACCGAGAAAGTCCCCTTGTTCGGTCCATATCTGGACCCGGTGGTTCATAAAATCGACCACGGCCACGCGCTCGCCCGGCAGTAGGGCAATCCCGGACGATACGTCAAACTCTCCTGGGCCATGTCCCTTTTTCCCAAAGTGGCGCACCAAGTCTCCCGATAAAGGATCGAAAACCACGACGCGGTGGTTATAGGCATCGGCCACCCAAAGACGACCATCAGGAGCGGCCGTGACGCGCGTGGGGTAATTCAAACCGTTCGAGTAATCCTGACCTCCAAGCGAACGAACGAACTCACCGTCCGGCTTGACCAGTTGCACCCGGTGATTGTAAAAGTCCGCCACCGCGAGCAATCCGTCCCCTGTCACCGCCACGCCCGACGGGGCGTCAAACTCCCCTTTGTCATTGCCCGAACGGCCGAAGATGCCCCGCGGCTCGCCGGTCGAACCGTAATGATGAATCGTATCGGCCTCATAATCGGTTACCCAAATACCGCCGTCGGAATCGACCGCCACTCCAACGGGTTTGCGTAACTCGCTTCGCCCGTCGCCGCTCACCGACCACTGCCGCCAGGGCCGACCGTCGGGGCGAAACTGTTGTACGCGTGCGTTGCCGGCGTCGGTCACCACGAACCAGCCTTCCGGCGCGAAGGCGATCCCCATCGGTTGGTCGAATTGGCCGGCGCCGCCCCCCACGCCACCAATCGTGGTGACATAACGCGATCCGGCTTTCTTCCCGTGAGTCACGACTCCCGCGGAAACGGTCCCGACAGCGCCCGGCTCAGCGCGGTCCACGCGGGGTCGGGCCTCGCGTAATTCAATTCCGGAATGGCTGAAGCCGGCGCGCTTGATCGCGTCGGCGAAATGCCCATCAACGAACTCGGCTCCCGGTTGGAGCGTCACGATCGCCTCGCCGGCCGCCAGATCGGTTCGTACGTCCGCTGTCTCCGGAAGCATGTTCAGGCGCTTCTCGATGCCGGCCGTGCAGAACGGACAGAACATCCCGTTAACCTTGATGACGACCTCCCGCTGATCTCCCTGTTGCTGTGCCCATCCCACGAGCGCTAGTATAGCCGCCATTAAGCTCAGGGTAGTTCGCCTCATATCTTTTCTCCTGCTTTTCGGGGTTTCCAATGCGAAGCAGCCGTTCCGACGCGCAGCGGCCGCATAGCCGGTTACCGGTGGGAACCGCCTCACGATTCCTTTGCGTCATGGTTCATTTCAACGGACAACACGCGGGGCAGGGCAACGGCTCACCCGTCGCCGGGCACATATAGACCGCGTCGGCTTGTGGTCGCGCCGTTTGTGCGGCAAGGGCCAGACTGGCGCCCGCTAACGCCAAGGTCAGCAAGGTTAGCGTCAGTATCTTTTTCATGCGAATCACCTCCCTTCGTCCTTTCGCGTTCGAATGTATTCGTATCATCTCCTTTTCTCGCCCTCAATCGCCCCGAGTATCGGGCACCCCTCGGTTCGTTTGTGCTTTGTGCAGGCGAGGATCAGTTTGCCTAAGGTTTGCCGCATGTTTTGTAGCATGTCGATCTTTCCCTCGATATCGGCAAATTTGACCTCGGCCAGCGACCGCACCTCGTCGCAAGCTCGTTCGCCGTCCAGCCGGAGATCCAAGAGCTCCTGGACTTCCTTAAGGGAAAATCCGAGTTCCTTGGCTTGCCGAATGAACCGCAATCGGTGGAGGTGCTCGTCAGCATAAAGTCTGTAGCCACGGTGATGCTGGGCGGTGCGGCGTGGCGGTTCTGGGAGAAGCCCCCGCCGTTCGTAGTAGCGGACTGTCTCCACGTTCACGTCCGCGAGCCGTGCCAACTCGCTGATGCGATAGGGTCCGGGGTCGTGTTCAGCGCGTTTCAAGGGATTCGTGTTCTCCATCTGAAGGTATCATACACTCCGTACCATGGTACGGAGTCAAGTGCAAAAACGGCAGATGATCATGAATTCATTCGCAGCCGCATTGAAGGAGAATTCTCCCCGAGATTAAGCATCTTCTTGCTTATGCGGGGCAGCGGACGGAATTCCTACACGATGCCCAGGAGGGCGGTGGCCGATTCGGGGATGCGGAATAGTCGGGGAGCTTTATTCCGAAGAATGATATCCCCGTTGTCCCCTCAGCCCTTGTAGTCGATCAACCAGCACCGGCAGAGCCTGACGAATTCCCACCCACAGAGCTGCCGGACCAGCTCTGATTTAGCAGTGTTTATATTTTACGTATGGAGAGTGCAACGCCCGGGCCTATATATATGGGGGGATCTTTGGACTGTCACCCCGTGGCGTGACTACCGCTTCTCCCAGGCGAGCTTACTCGCCTGTTGAGCGCCCATGGCGCTCCGACCACGAAAGGAGGACTCTTTGTGCAAATGTATCTTGCGCCACTCTGCGACTACCGCGTACCACTACATGTCAATCGCCCACTCTGGCACCTACGGCCTACGGTCTACGGCCTTCAGCCTGCGGTGTTTTCCTACAAAAATGTATCCCGCTTTTGTACCGATTTTGACCGCTTTTGCCCGACTTTGTACCAATTTTCCCAAAAAAAGTCCGCTTTTGTACCGATTTTGTACCGATTTTTCCCGCCAATTCACCCACTTCCGCCCGGTCATGTCATTGCACGCCAAGCACTTACACACACCGACCCCGGTCCCGGCCGCCCCAGCACGTCCGCGTAATACGGCGCGCATTCGGCTTCCACCATCGCCCCGAAGCCCTGCTTGGCCAGATAGCAGTTAAATGTCAATATAATCATTTCGCCTCGCCCGACTTTTACCACGGGCTGCTAGTCTGAGTCCCCGCAGATGGCTTCCAGGCTTTGAACCTTGCGCGGATCTTTGCCGCGCTTTTCATAATACCGGTCGATCACTTCTTGGGAGAAACTTCGTGGCCATGTGTTGTAGATCGCGAAGCGTTCCTGAACCATCGGCAGGGCGAATTTTGCACAGTAGTCGCGCCGGAGCACCTTGAAAACCAACCCCTTACGCCGGCCGATGTAGTGGGAGCGGTTGTACGTTTCGTCAAAGCCGGGTGTTACGAACGGCCGGATGTCAATAGGTCGGGTAAGTACCCACTTGTCACCGGCGCGTTTGAAGTACGGGTCATTTCCCTCGCAGAAAGCGCGTGCCATCATCATGCCTTGGAAATTTGCCTCCAAGTCGGCGCAGGAGAAAATGCCGTCGATCAGGTTTCCTACAAAATAGCGCTCCATGAGGAACCCGTGAAGCACAACTTTCTCCATGGCATCGTCCTCGCTAAAGCCGGCTTCACGCAAGCGTAGATACTCCTTGAAACTACGGCGGCCAAAACCAAAAAAATGCCCCATCTTGTCGATGCCAAGGTGCACATCGCCCACGCGAATGGTCCGGGCCATGGGCAAGATGAACGGAAATGAGCGCATGCCGAACACGCTCGCACGCAAATATTGGAAGTAGCTCACCGTCGCACCTGGAAACCGGTCCACATCCTCCGAGTTTAGGAGCCAAGAGCGCAATCGCGAGGCATGCAGCCCCTTGAAGAGGTAAGAGTAGTACTTCTGGGTGAGTTTCTCCGGGGTCATGATAAGGTCACGGTGCGAATTCTGCTTTGCCAGAAACTCCTCCGCTTGCCGGTTGAGATATCGGTTCAGCGCGTCTGCGCTGTCCGCGAGTTCTTTATCCATCGCCATGAATTGGTCCGTTTCCGATGCCCGTGCTTCATCATTCATGGCGATCAAGGTGACCACGAGGATGAGCGCAATGCTTACTATTCGGAAAGGGGCGTGTTCGATACGCACGAAGGTGCATTCCCAAAATTCCCTGAACCTCCACACCTGCTCCTCTGTATCTGCCGCCTGGAGTTTTTGCATGCGCAGCACTATGTGTTGGCGATAAACGCATTGATGATCCCGGCCAACTCTTCTCCTTTGTCTTCCTGAATGAAATGGCCCGCGCCCGTGACCGTGATGTGCGGCTGGCCTTTCGCGCCGGGGATGAGCGTCTGAAGCACCCGGTCGCCGCCATGCGTAATCGGATCGCCGTCGCTGAACGCGGTAAGAAACGGCCTTCGCCACTGGCGGAGCAACACCCATGCCCGGCGGTTCGCGGGTGCTGCGGGATCGTCGGGTGTCGTCGGCACCAGGGCTGGAAGAATCCGGGCGCCCGCAAGGTAGTGATCGTCGGGGAACGGCGCGTCGTATGCGGCCATGACTTCCGGGGACAACGTCGACACGCATCCCTTTTGGATGATACGGCTCACAGGGAAGACGGATGCGTTCCGTGCGAAGTCGCGCCACCGCAAAAACGCGTCAGTCATGGGCTGGTCTCCCGTGGGCAAGCCGGTGTTCGACGCAACAATGCGCGCGAACCGTTCCGCATGCTCCGCGGCGACGCGCAATCCGATCAATCCGCCCCAGTCCTGACACACGAGCGTGATATCGCGCAGGTCCAACGATTCAATGAACGCCGTGATCGTGTCCACATGCAACTGGTAGGAGTAGTCTTCCCGTCGGATGAGCTTGTCCGACCGGCCAAACCCAATCAAGTCCGGCACGATCACGCGGTGGCCCGCTTCCGCCAAAACCGGGATCATCTTTCGATAAAGGTAGCTCCAAGAGGGTTCTCCGTGCAGACACAATACCGGCGCGGCCCGCTGCGGGCCTTCATCCACATAATGCATGCGCAGCCCCGACATTTCGCGGTACCGTGGGGCAAACTGAAAATCCGGAAGATTTGTAAACCGCACGTTGGGCGTGCTAATTGCCTCCATCATCGACAAAGTTGCCTCCCTTACGTCCCAGTCCATATCCCGAATATTGTAACTTCAAGTGTAAGACTCTTGTCGTTGTGTTCTTCAGGCAATTGCTCAATCCCTCAATAATGAGCTTGGCTGGTGCCGTGTGAGGTCGGTATCCCGTGTCCGAAACCACGCCCACAACAATCCCTTTCGTTAGCCGGACGGCAAAATGATGGAATCAAAAAACTGCTGACAGATCCAGTTCTTAAACCATTGACGCAATTCAGATTCGAGTTCCTCGTCGGTGAAGTCGCAACAGTCAGTGACCGAGGCAATGGAGTCACCAAGCGTGCGACCCTCTTTCAGCGCATTGAGTATCAGGTACTGGGAGTGAGATAAATCATGCCGTCGAACTATGTAGTCGCGCCGCGTGACAGCGATGTGCGATTCGGCTGGAGTAGGTAATGGGATTGTGGATTCATCGGGACTTTGTCTGACCGCGGAATAATATTCGTTCAACGGATACTGCACTGCCAAAAGGCGAAGGCAGGGGACGGTTCGCAAGCGCACCACCATCCATTTGTCTGGCGTAATGCCGCCCAACTGTTCAGTGCTGAGTACGGCCGTTTTCTCTATTCCCGGACCGTCGAATACTTCGGCAATGGTCCGTTCTAATCTCGCAAGGTCTATCAAGAAGTCTGGCCAGCTTACAGTCCCTTGGATGACAGAGGAAGTTGCTTTGTCAATATCTGGCCGTGTTTCAGCGAGATACTCCGGAAATCGCTCACCTAACTTTCCTAAGGTATATGACCGCGACGGGTATTTCTGTAGGTAGCCAAAGGCGAAGGCGTTGAATGCTTCTTCGCCAAGGGTGCGCTTCAGTACTGGATAGGAGTCACCCAGACATTCGAGGAGACGGGCGTAGTAGGCATTGGCATAGATCGAGAGGCGAGCACGCGCCGACAACTTTTCTGAGCGGGTGACCATCTGTTCGAGGCCATGCCGTGTCATGGGCATCAATTCTAACGCCTCATGAGACTCGACACCGGCATCGATTCCGCTAGGATGCGTTACCACAGCCTGAAACCATCGCTGGACGACGGACAGATCGGGCCACGTCTGAGATGAAGATGGCTTATGAGAAAGATCGGTCATGGTGCCATTATTCCACATCCGCGGTTACGTAATGGAGTGGTTGCGGCAACGCAGTCTGGCCAAGGTGATCAGAGCGACCTTTCTTCTCGGCGCCCGTGAGGACAGCGACATGCTTGGCAGTCTTCGCGCTCGGCAGGTGTCGTTTCATGAACTGCTTGGCTTTCAACACCTCCTCGTGGAGGACCGGAAATGGAGGTATACTTGCGTCCCATTCCAACAGTGTGGATACTCCACCTGTCAGCCGATGCGCGAGAGGATATAACTCCCAAACGGGGTCGATCACGCGGCCATCGTGCGTGTCGATGAGGTGCGTTGTGTAATTTGTATGTCCTGCCAAATGAAATTGCACAACGCGATCTTGGGGAATGGACTTGATAAATTGTTCGGGGTCGAAGTCGTGATTGAAACCGGACACATAAACGTTGTTTACGTCCAGTAGCAATCCGCATTTCGTTTCTTCGGCCAGTCGAGTGACAAATTCCCACTCGCTCATGGTCGAGCCTCGAAACTCGACGTAAGAGCTAGGGTTTTCCAATATGAGCGGACGCTCCATGAAGTCCTGCACGGTGCGCACGCGCTCGATGACATGGCACAGCGTTTCCTCGGTGAAGGGAATCGGAAGCAGATCATGCGTATTGCGCGCGGCAACACCCGTCCAGCAGATGTGGTCAGAGACCCACTTCGGTTTGACGTCGCGGGCTAGGGCCTTGAGGCGGCGCAAGTAATCGTGGTTGAGCGGGTCGGTCGAGCCAATCGACAACGAGACGCCGTGCATCACAATGGGATAGCGCTCCGCGATCTGCTCGAGGACGTAACGGGGGCGTCCTTGAGAGTCCATGAAGTTTTCGCTTATCACCTCAAACCAGTCCACTTTCGGCCAATGCTCGAGGATATGGGCGAAGTGAACTGATCGGAGGCCAACGCCGAGACCGAGATTGGGCTGTCCAAGTCGAGAAATCGTCATCGTGATTCGCTTTCGTTTGCGTACGTATCCTCCCGACGAGCCGCAAGCTCGAATGGCATGCGGCTCGCCAGGAAGAATCCGCCGGAAAGACGTAGATCGCTCAGGCTGCGGAGGCAGCGCCGAACTTCTTATCCAGGTCTTTCATCAGGTGTTCGAACTGTTTGCGAGCAAGAGCCCATGAATCTTTGCTGAGCGGCACTGCACAATGCCCCTGCTCCTTGCAGGAATTCTGACCGGGATAACCGCCGCAGCCGCCCTGGCCTTTGCACTGGTTCGTGCCATTGCACGAATGAGCATCCACTGTAGCGCAAGCGCCTTGACCCGCGCACGCATGCTCCCCTTTTCCTTTGCCCTTGCAACTGTTCAGTCCTCGACAGACGTTGGGATCCTGTAAGAGAAGCGCGGGGTCGACGGGAAACTCTTTCTTCTTTGTGCCGGATCCTTCCGCCGCCAATGCGGTGCTGGAGCCAGCCACCATTCCGGCAGCCGCAGCAAGCGTCAATTTCGAGAAATTGCGTCGCGAAACACTTCGTTCTAGCATGTTGACTCTCCTTTTTCCTTGTTGTTCCAATTACCATCGCCTAACTTCTGCCAGCGAATCGTTACTTGGCCATTCTCCTGCTCTTTATTCCACATCACGTGTGATATAGGTCATGGGAGTCTGGCCGATGCACGCCAACGACACATATTTGTCGCCAATTCTACGTGGATCATTCACGGACGCCTGACACGAGTGCCGATTTGCCCGAGCCGACACTATGCACCGCTCCTTTCATGACAAAAGCCACACGCTCTTCGCTGAGCGTGGCATATAAGTTGCGGGGCGATGTCCGCCTCGCTACGAAGCGGGTTGATGCACAAAATCGCTATCGTCGATCAAGCCTGCTGACGCCAGAAGACGCGCCTGCGCAAGGTTGAAATCAATGACGTACCGGGCAAGGTTCAGGCGCGCTTGAGCGATGGCCTGCTGGGCGTCGAGCACTTCAAGAGCAATCGCGACGCCTTCTCGATACCGGGTAAGCGCTATTCGATGGTTGGTTTCGGCAGCCTCCAGTTCGTTCTCGGCAAATCCGATGCGCGCCGATGAGGATTCGATGGCGGATTGGGCGGAACGCACTTCGCCCAAGGCGATTTCCTCCAGTTGCTCGGCTCGAAGTTGAGCGCGCTCTTCCGCGATCTTCACTTCACGCAGTCGATCCCGCTTAGCGAAAGAAATGCTCCACATCAATCCTATTGACAGGTCAGTCCTCCCTGCGAGACCGACGTCCTGATGGCGGTCGCGAAACAGATCGCGATAATCGTAGAAAGTCTCGGTAAACGAACCGGCCGCCGAACTGAGCGGCGCGGCGCCAGCCAGTACGCTTCCCCAGTTCCGGGCAGCCCGGTCGAACCCGCCTACGGCATCGCTCAGCACTTCCGGCGTATCGCGCCGTGACGGCTCGCCACGACCGCCTACTCCACTTAGCCGGGCCTCGGCGACCAGTCTTGGGCCGAACAAGTCCCAGCGGGCGGCTAGAACCCGATCGGAGGCCGCCCGGGCTTCCTGTCGTGCCGCTGCCACGTCCGGACGCCTTTCCGTCATCGCCGCGGGATTCTCGTTTTCATCTCCTGTCGCGATCCGCCATTCCTGCGAGGCGCTCTCTCTGGGATCGAGCAGAACCGAAGGATCTCTACGAAGGACTGTTGCCAGCCTTATGCTGGTCTGGCGCCACACTTCGCGCGCTTCTTCGAGCCGGCTCTTGCTGGCCGCTGCATTGGCTTCCGCCCGGGCAACGTCCGCCCCAAGTCCGACGCCGGCCTCTGCGCGTACGCGCGCAATGTGCTCGAATGACTCGGCGTCTGAGACAAGCTGACTCGCTATATTGACGCCGACTTTTGACAACACCAAGTTCTCATACAGCTCGACAACCCGGAATATGAGCCGCTGCTCGGCGGCCAGCGTGTTGAATACAGCCGCATCCAGTTCTTTGCGCAGTGCTGCCAGTTCTTTAACTTGTTCCCCGATATTCACTCCATAGGTGAGTGCCACTCCAACTCGATGCCCCTGAGCATCAATGTCGCGGAAGTCGCCGAAACTTCCTTGGACAGTGCCCTCCGCAATGGAGAATCCCGCGTCAGCTTCCAAGCCTGGAAGAAAAGCGCTCTTACCGCCAGAAACGCGAATCTTGGCGGCGGCTTCGTTTGCTTGCGCGAGAGCGAAGTCGATGTTACCCTCCAATGCGAGAGCTAACGCCGTATTCAAATCGATCGGCTCCGCGACGCCTTCGGACATCATGACCTCGTCGGGCTCAACTTGAATGGACGGTGGCAGCGTCGTGCTCGACGCGGGCGTCTCTTCTGCGGACAAGGAAATGCTAAAAAGAAGACACGCCAATATCGAGGTGGCGCCGAGCCCGTTTGCGATGCTATTCACTGGCCGCTTCCTTCGCTGTGAGCTTCAACCGAACCTTTGCGAACATGCCGGGTTTGAGTGTATCGCTGGAATTGGACAACTCGATTTCTGCACGCATACTACGTGTGTCCGGCATGAGGCTCCCCGAGCACCTAGTCACGGATGCGTCCATGGCATCCAGACCTTTCAAAGCATCGATCGTGACAGACGCCGGTGTACCGGGCTTGACGCTCGAAGCGGCAGCCTCTGGCACGTAGACCACCAGGCGGACCTTGTCCTTACGCATGATTTCCACCAGCGGCTTGCCGCCGCCTGTCCCGGCGACTACAAGGGAGCCGGTATCGAGGTATCGCTTCGTAATCACGCCGTCAAAGGGGGCCTTAATAATTGCGTAATCCATCAACGCCTCGAGCCTTGCGACTTCCGCCTCTGCGGAGGCGATTGACGCATTGGCCACGCTTACCTGGGCTGTCGCAACCGACTGCTCGGCCTTGGCCACGTCCACTTCCTGTTTCGTAATGGCGCCAGGTTCTTTCGCATAGAGGTCCGAATAGCGCGTATAGGTAACTCCGGTGAGACTGGCGTCGGCCCTTGCCTTCTCGTACTGGGCCCGGGCTTCAGCGATGGCTGTTTTGGCGCGGAGCAATTCAGGCCCCATTTCCGGAATGGTCAGCCGGGAGATCGCGTCACCGGCGTGCACCTCATCACCGATATCAACGGTGATCTCCTCGATGTACCCGCTGACTTTGGCGTAGAGGTCAGCCTTTTCGAAAGCCTCGATGGAACCCGAAAGTTCAATGCCAGAGTCTGCGGTAATGGAGCCAGGTGAATTCTCAGTGCCCTGGGCAGCAGATATGGACGCAAGGGCAGTCGCTAGTAGGCCGATGGTCCGCAGCCTGCCAATGCCTCGAAATGGAATCCACTTCACTTTTTTCTCCTCCGGCCGGTTTCTTCGGCCATCAAGCATCCATTGGTGGACTTGGCGTTCGTGGCTCGCGCTTGAAGATGATGTACAAACAGGGAACTACGACTAGAGTGAGAATCGCCGCTGCCAGTGCGCCACCAATAATGGCGCGAGCTAGCGGCGCGTTCGCCTCGGCGCCGCGGCCCCCAATAGCCATAGGGGAAAGCGCCAGAACTGCGGCGAGCGATGTCATGAGAATGGGCCGTATTCGCACACGGGCGGCTTCCGCGATGCCATCGCGAAGCGATCGGCCGTTCTGAACAAGGCGATTGGCGTAATCGACCATCAGAATGCTGTAGGCCACCACAAGACCCACCATCATGATGATACCCATGGCCGCCATTACGCTGAGGTTTGTCCCCGTGAGGAACAACATCAGTCCGACGCCCATAAGACCCAGGGGCACGGTCAAGAGCACAACGAAGGGATCGACGAACGAACGAAACTGGAGCACCATGATCAAGTAGATGAGGACGAGTGCAAGAACAAATCCCTGCTGAAATTGGGCAAG
>JACQVH010000185.1 GCA_016209895.1 Candidatus Hydrogenedentota bacterium
GGATTACGTCGCCGACCCGATGCAGCAGTTCGTCGCCGGCTTGGTGTCCGTAGGTGTCGTTGCACGTCTTGAAGTTATCCACGTCCAGGAAAATCAGGCTCAGCGGTTGCTTGTGTCGTCTCGCCCAGGCAATCGCCCCCCGCAGTTTGGTATGAAACGCGCCTTGATTATAGAGTCCGGTGAGAGTATCGCTCAGCGCACGTTCGGCCAGTTGGCGCTGAAGTTCCCGCTGTTCGGTCACGTCCTTGAGTGTGACCAGCCCGATTGATTCGCGGCCGATCTCAAGAAAAACGACGCTGACATCCAGGATCGCGGTGCGCCCGCTGGGATGCTGGAGCGTGATATCCGCCAGCGTGCCACGCCGGGCCTCGACAAACGCACCCAGGCCTTCCTTCAGGCGCTCGCCATGTTCCGGGCCAAACAACTCAAAGATGGGACGAGTCAGCACCTCGTCGCGGGTGCGTCCACTTAGTTCGCAAAAAGTTTGGTTGACGTCCACCACGGAAAGGCCGTTCGGTTCGAGTAGCAGCATGCCGTTCATGCTGAATTCGAACAAGCTGCGGTACTTCTCCTCCGCATACGCCTGGGCGGCGCGGGCTTGCCGCAGGGCTTCCATGTCCTCCAGAATGCGCCGCTTTTCTTCGGCCAAGGCCTCGCGCAAGGTCCGTTCCTTCAAGATACGCAGCAGTTTGGCGGCCAGTTCCTCTTGCGCGCAGGGCTTAATGATGAAGTCGGTCGCGCCGGCATCAATGACCTCCATGTACGGGAATTCTCGCGGAAACGCGGTTACGACCATGACATCGAGCGTCGGCCGAAGTTTAACTACGGCCGCGACCAATTCGGCGCCATGAATGCCGGGCATGGCCATGTCCGTGATGAGCACATCGTAGGATTGAGATTCGAGCGCGTGGATGACGGCGTCGCCGTCGGGAACGGTATCCACCGGACATCCGAACCGGCGATGAATCATGCGCGCTAAGCTGGTGGCGACCATCTCCTCGTCGTCGGCGACGAGAATCCGACGCGCGGCGTGCTCTTGTTCCATGAAGACTCTGCTCCCATTAAGTGCCAGGAGTCTAGTGGCAGATGCCACGACTTGTCAATGGGCGTACGAGTCTTGTGTGATTTACTAAATTGCTACGGAAGGTTTCGTTCGAAGAGGGACTTGGGGGTTCAATCAGCGCACGGACGCGCCGATCTTGTAGGCCCATCCGGCGAGCACGACGAGGACACCAATGATCGCCAGGACGCGGGCGCTGCGAACGGAGAACAATTGGGGAGGCCAGTCACCCCGAATGGCAAAGACTATGGAAGCAAGCCAAGCAAGAGCGGCCGCGACAAAGACAACGCTCCCGGCGGGCTGACACCAAAACGCCGCCACGGGATCGCCATGCGCCATGTAGGTAAAGGCTGTAGTCATTCCGCAAAACGGACACGGAATACCAAAAAGCGTCATGGTCAAGCATGGGGGGAATCCCAGTTGTTGGTGGGTGCCGACTCCACGCGGATCGGGCGTCAAGCCATAGCGGGCCAGGAGAAAGACGCAAAACAGGCCGAATGCAGCGAGCACGCAGAGCAAGCGCTCGTGCGGTCTCATACTTATCCAGGGACCCGTTGCCGACGTTTGCTCGTTGGATTGGATTTCCATCCCCAATATCCACTTTTGAACGGCAGGCGCAGGGGACGGTCTGCAACACCCCTGCGCCTAGCCATTCGAACTTGCCACTCAAATCATACTACGGAGTCAGACGCCTTACTCTACTTTCGCGTTTTGGGGCACTTTCAAAACCCGCGTAGAAGCTTCACCTCTCGGCCCCATCACACGAATCAGCACCGGTTTCCCGGGCTGCGCCTGTTCCTGCATCAGCCGGTAGAAGTCGTCCGTGTTCGCCACGGGTTCCTGCGCCACTTCGACAATGATATCACCATGGCGAATACCGGCGTCTTCCGCCGCGCTTCCCGGCTCGACATCAGACACGACCACGCCCTTGGTATTCGATGGCAGGCCCATATTCTCCGCCAACTCGGACGTCAGGCTTTGGACCCGCAGCCCGACGACTTCGCGACCTTGCGTGGCCTTCTCGACGCTGCCGGCGTACTTGTCAAGCTGCGCCTGCAATTGGACGGAATTCTCTTTCCGCCATACTTCAAGATTGGCGGTGCTACCCGGAGCCATGGCGGAAATCCGGTTAACGAGGTCGCTCGATCCTTCCACCGTCTCGCCGTTTACCTTGCGAATTACATCATTTATCTTGATGCCCGCGCGGGCCGCCGGGGTGTCGGGGTTAACCTGTTCGACGAAGGCACCTTTTTCGTCGGGCAATCCCACGGCCTCGGCATATTCCTTGGCATCCTTGATGCCCACTCCCAAGTATCCACGGACCACGCTGCCCGTGCTAATCAACTCCGGTACTACTTTCTTCGCTGTATTAATTGGCATGGCGAATCCCAGGGACTCGGCACCCATGACGATCGCGGTGTTGATGCCGATCACTTCTCCCTCGATATTGCACAGCGGTCCGCCGCTGTTGCCCAGGTTGATCGCGGCATCGGTCTGGATAAAGCCCTGGATACGCAATTCCCTCGGCAGACGCAGATTCTCTCGCCCCAAAGCACTGATGTGCCCGAACGATAGCGTGCCTTCCAGTCCTCCCGGATTCCCTACGGCGATGGCAAACTGGCCCACTTTCAGGGAATCCGAATCGCCGAGGCGAGCCACCGGCAAATCGCGGTCGGGTTCAATCTTGATGACCGCGACGTCGGTGTCTTCGTCTCGGCCGACGACTTTGGCTTCGTACTCCTTTTCGTCCCAAAGCTTGACTATAATTCGCGCCGCGTCGGCCACGACGTGGTTGTTCGTAATGATGTGGCCCTGCTTGTCAAAGATGAACCCGGACGCGGTGGCGGTGGGACGCTGCATTCGAAAGCGACGCGGGCCTTCTTCCGGAATGGGGATGCTGAAGTACTTGAAAAGGTCTTCCCATTGCTCGGGGTTAGGCATCGTTTCTGGTCCGGCCCCGCCCTTTGCCTCAATGTTCACAACGCACGGGCGCACCTCTTCCCCGATGCGAATGAACGCCGACTCCATGTCCCGCAGTACCGGGTCCAAGGCGTGAGCGCTGAAGGCGAGCCCGGCCAGCGCCACGAAGGCGATTAGTGTTAGACATACCGAGTACTTCATGTTGATCCTCCTTTGGTTTCCACGGCAGCTCGCGGATGGATGGCATGGTGAATCACTTCCCGGAGCTGCTCTTGTTTGGTTTCGTCGTCAATCTTTGTTCCGTTCAACGTGACATAAAACGAATCGCGAACACGGCGTGCGTCCGTCACGATTCGCGCCGTTACAATGTTCAGTCCTTCCTCGGCCATGGTCCGGGCCAAGTCATACAATAGCCCGGTGCGATCGCCGGTCTCGATATCGATCACCGTGCAGGTTCGCGACGAGTGATTGTCAAAATCGATCCGGGTGCGGACCGGAATGCGCGGCTGAAGCAACGCGAACAAGCGTCGTCGCGACCGTTCCACATAGTGCCGAATGTCTTCTCCGTCCAGGAGCGCCGCGCGCAAAATTTGCTCGATCCCGCCGACCTGCGCCGGCGTCAAGGGACGGCGGAGACGCGCGTCGTTCACGGTAAACGAGTCCACCACGAATCCATCCGGCCGCGTGAACAAGGAAGCGCTGATCACGTCTACCAGTTGGGAAGAAAAACTTCCCGCAATCTCAGCGAACAGCCCTTGGCGGTCTCTCGTACAGATAACAACCTCGCTCATGTTGGTATTCGGATAGGTCGAGCAATCGAGCGCCAGGCCGGCGCGCCGGGTACGCTCGACGCATTCCACGTGCCGCGCGATCTGTTGTGGTGTGAAGGAAAGAAAGTAGCGTTCCCCGAGCCCGGTGAGATGTTCCTCCACTCTTTCCCGCAGTCCCGCGGGCAGGAAGGCGCGTACCGCGTCCGCCTTCGACGACTTCCAAAACTCCTCGCCAATGGTCTCGGCGCGGCCCAACAGAATTTTTTCGGTTCGCAGGTATAGTTTGAGCAGGAGCGCCCCCTTCCATTCGTTCCAGACGTTGGGGCCAACCGCCGCCAGGTCGCAATACGAAAGCAGGAACAACTCGCGCAGGCGTTGCTCGGTCATCATGGTGTGGGCAAACTCGCGCACCGTGTGTTCATCGTCGAAATCGCGGTATTGGCTGATATTGGTCATGAGGATATGGTGTTTGACCAAAAAGGCGATCCGTTCGGTATCATCGTCGCCCAGTCCGATCCGCCGACAAATCCGGTTCGCCAGCTTTACACTCTGCTCGACGTGCACGTCGCCCGCGGCCTTGCCTAGGTCGTGGAACAGGACCGCCATCACGAGGACATAGGGGTCCGACAGGTGTTCGAGCGCCTCGTGCAGGCAGCGCGTCACCGGGTCTTCTCCCTTCGGCAGTTGGGCCAGGGCCTCGATCGCCTTCAGGGTGTGCTCGTCCACCGGATAGTGATGGAAATCCTCGTAGCGAATTACCCCTTGGACCGCCGCAAATTCAGGGATATATCGGCCCAGCACTCCGGCGAGCGCGGCTTGTCGTAACGCATGCCCCGCCTGTAGCGGGCGGTTGCAAATCGCCAGAAATAGGCGGCGGACCACCTCGCTCGAACGGAACGTGTCCCCGACCAAGTGCAGATTCTGAGTCAGGTGTCGTTCCGTGGCCCGGCTCAAGTTGACGTGGTGGCGCGCGCACCGCCAAAACACCTCCATCAACCGCGTGGGCTTCTCGGCAAACCAGTTTTCGTCACCGACACCGGCATAAAGCTGACCATCGTCAACCCGCACCTGTTTCGAAAGTGATTCGGTGGCGTCGGAAAAACTTACCACGGCGCCGGCATTGCACGTGCGCGCCGCGATACGCAGGAAGCGGCGGAGCTTCCTCGCGGCGGCATAGTAATCCTGCATGAACCGCGCGATGTTCCGCTGGCCGTCGCTCGAATACCCGAAGGCCTTCGCAACGTGTTCCTGGTTGGCAAACGTGAGCCGATCCTCCGCCTTGCCGGACCGGAAATGGAGCTCGTTGCGAATTTGCCAAATCACGTCCAAGGCTTCGACGAAATCGAGATGTTCGTCGGCGCTGATCAATCCCTGGCTGACCACCTCTTCCAGCGTACCCGTTCCATACGCCATCATGAGCAACCAGAGCGCGGTGTGGAAATCGCGCAGGCCGCCGGCATTCTCCTTGACGTTCGGCTCGGGATGGTATAAGTCTCGATACTCGGTCGGCAGGTCCTCCTGGCGCTCGCGAATCTTCATTCGGACGAAATGATCGGCAAGTCCGCCCGCCTGAAGTTCACGCATTGATAGCTTCAGCCGGGCGAACAACGTATTGTCGCCGACGATCCGCCGGCCCTCGAGATAGGACGTGAACGCGCGCAAATCCTCCTTGGCCAGCGCCGTGGCCTCCGACACGTCCTGTACGGAATAGCCTACGGGAAATCCCAAATCCCACAGGAACGGAACCAAGTATTCATTGACGGCTTCAACATGCTCATCCAGGGGCGGAACATATAATAGACAAACATCCAGGTCGGAGTACGGGCTTAATTCACCACGTCCGTAGCCGCCGAGCGCGCAAAGGGCCACGCGCGAGGCCAAGATACGCGGATTGGCCACCGAGAACAGAGCAAAATTAAAGACGCCGCACAAAACGGTGTCGGCCACGTCGGTGAGCATGCGAACGACGTTCGCGCCAGATTCGCGCGCATGGTGCCGTTCACGGATTTCCAAGCGGCGTTGGGTCGCAAAAGTGCGCGCCGCTCGAACGCAGTCTTCGCGAGAAACGGCAAAAAAACCCTCGTCGTAGGCCACCGCCATATCAACCAGTTCTGTGAACGCGCTATTCATACTCAGGTATTCGATTCCTTACCTGCGTGGTCCGGCCCCGGCGCCGGTTCGTAGGGGGGGCCTACCAGAGTCAACTCGGATTGGGGCATCCAGCCACGATTCCCGTCGGCCGTAGCGACTCGAGCCCAACCTTGGTCCCGGGCCTCCACCAGCACCCGATCTCCTTCAAGTAATTCGAAATGGACCGCCTCTTTATCATCGGGTCCGTAGCGTACGGGCGCGCGGGACTCGCTGGCGACAGCCAGAAGCGGCGGATGCGACTTGGCCCAAGCCGACAAGCCCAGCACCAGGATAACTGAGCCTAGCATGACCGATGCCGCCCGCAAACCCGGAACCGGTCGCCATTCCCGCAACACCAGCAGGCTCCAGAATGCCGCCCAAACCACGATCAGCGCATTGCGTATCGCGGCCGGAGGCAGGGCTGTATGCCAGAAGAGCAGGGTTTGCTCCCAAACCGGCGGCGCAGGTTTTTCGAGGCGGCGCTGGGTCTTGCGCAGGCAGAAGTTCAAATTCTGCCGAGCATTATCGAAGTGCGGGTCCTGCTGCAAGGCCCGTTCGTAGTTGGCAATGGCCGGTCCGATGCGCCCGCTGCGGTAGTAGGCGTTGCCCAAGTCATAAAAGACGAAGGGATGAACCACGTGTTCGGTAATCAACTGTTCGAATAATTGGACGGCGGTGGAGTAATCGTCTTTTGAGTATGCCGCGCACGCGCGCTCAAACGTTACCTGATATGGGTTTTGGCCGACCGCAGCCGCAATGATCAAGAATATCTGAACCATCACTTAATCTCTCCTTAACGCGACTTCGATATCTTCCATTCCCTTGAGCGCGGCATGGGCTAGGGCCTCGATTTCATCCCGCGACAGTGGGGCGCCGGCGTAACGTTCGCGCTCGCAGGCGCGCAGAATCTTCAGCACACTTTCGGTGGGTTCGCCGTTTACACCCTTCTCGCCAACCAATCGCTCGACGTCGGCGGAAGTGATGCCGGCTTCCGGTACGTCGAACTTGTCGGCCAGGAAACCGACCAGCGCACGGTACAGTTCCTGGCTGGGATCGGTGGCCTTCATCGCCGCCCGCACACGCTTGTGTGCCTTTCCTTTGGCGTAGTACGCGCGGGCATACCGAGTGTCCCGCGTGAAGCGACGCCGTCGCGCCATCAGAGTGGCCGCCGCGACGTAACCGGCTGGGGGTAATAATAGCCACAGCAACTCATCCACGGACGACGAACCGCCCGGACGAAGCGCGGCCGGTGCGGCAATCAGTGGAAGAATACTTTCTTCGACCACGTCCAATTTCACCTTGTCCGAGGGAACCGATTCACCGAAGACCACACGTTGCTGTCCGGGCGCGCGGAGCACCTTTACCGTGAACGGCCCCTGCTTCAAGGTCTTGTAAGTGGCCGCTTGCGGGTCGAAGTAGCAGAATTCTATCTCCGGAATCGTCAAGTCATTCGACTCTACCGGGGCGATCGAATACGCAATTGTTTTTTCTACGGAGAAACCCTGCGCATCATTGCTGGGCCGGGTGTCCTTCTGCGGGTCCGAAATGTAAACGCCGGGGATGGATGGCAACTGCGGCTCGCCCATCGCATTGGGGTTTCCGTGACCCGCCAAGCGCAGCGTCAACTGAATTGGCGTGCCCTGCATGGTCTCGTATCGGGATAGTTTGGCCTCGAGCACAAAATCACCGACCGCCCCGCTGAAATTCGCCGGCTGGTCGGGTAACGGCTTGACCAGAATCGTGATGGGCGGAGTTTGGCGGTCGTATTCGCGCGTCTGGATGCCGATGCGTGTCAACGCCTGCGCGAATCCTTCCCAATGCCAAGACCCAATCGTGAGCTCGCCCGGAACGGTCGGATAGAGAATCTGCTGATATTGACGTACCTGGTATTGCCGGCCGTCCCGGGTCTGGCGGTTGACGCGCGGCTCCCGTTCCAGGGCATAGAATCCTTCCGTTGTCGGGTACTGGATGCGCGCACCCGGCGGCGTACCGGCCTGCACCGAATCCGACTCGATGACCCACAGCGACAGCGTGAGACGCACGGGTTCACCCACAAAGACTTCCTTTTTGTCCACGTCGCTGGTAGTAAACACCGCCTCGTCCCAGGTTAGCGCGCTCTCTGGAGAATCGGCTTGATCGTTGGCGAAATTCTCCCCCCGGATGCGGGACGGGTTTGGTGGGGGCCGAACGCTTGCCGGCGCCTCGGTCACCATCAACTCAATCGGTTCCGTGCGCAGCTCCTGGCCGTCTACGCGCACCACAATCGGAGGGATGGTAATCTTCCCCGTCCGCGTCGCACGAGCGACATAGCCGCGGACCATCGAAGCGCCGCGCCCGCCGCCCAACGAAAAGTGGAACTGATCCTCCGTAATTTGTGGGTGTTTATCAATGACAAGACCGTCTACGTCAGGGATTTCCGGCTCTTTGATATCACCGCCCCGGGCCTCAATTCTGATGAGAAAACTGGAACCGCGGCCGACGCTCGTGCTGTCCACCGTCGCCTTAACAAAGGGGGCTGTGCCCGCTCCGAGTGCTGCCGCCCAAACGAAACCGAGGTATGCCGCCGCGTGCATCACCACCAGTTCCTCCGCACCTGGGCGTCGCCGCGTAGATTCTTCAAGTCCGCTTGTTCGCGATTGTCCATGTCCTCGAGTGTCTGGAGGATAGCCTCGATGGTCTGGCGGTCTTTGGGTGGCTGTGACACCTCCTCGGCAGCGTTCTGCTGCGCAATCGCTTGTTG
This sequence comes from Candidatus Hydrogenedentota bacterium, assembly GCA_016209895.1. GTDB lineage: Bacteria > Hydrogenedentota > Hydrogenedentia > Hydrogenedentales > SLHB01 > JACQVH01. The sequence continues at coordinate 8,621 of JACQVH010000185.1, forward strand.
TTCCTGCCCTTCGCCCGATTGACTATCTTCCGGTTGCGGTTCATTCGGCGCCGGCTGCGCTTGTTCCGGTTCCTTGGCCTGGGTTTGGTCCTGCTGCTCTGGCTCCGCATCCGACGGCTGTTCTTCCGGTTTAGGTTGCGACTGCTCCGGCGGTGGCGATTCTTTGTCGCCGGACTGTGGCTTTTCCGCCCCTTGCTCACTACTCTCAGAGTTCTTCTCCTCCTTCTTTTCTCCACCCTGCTGCTGCTCCTGGGGCGGCGGCGGATTCTGCAGCATTTTCTTCAGCAGATAGCGCATGTGGTCGAGATTTCGCTGCGCCCCGGCATGGTCGGGGTAGTGACGTAAGAGGTCTTCGTAAGCCTTCACCGCACCCTCAAAAGCCTCGACAGATTGTTCATAGTCCCCCGCTTCGGCGCTGACTTTTGCCGTTTGCGCGGTGCAGTTGGCCAAGTTAAACGCGGCATTCTTCCGCAACGCCGGGTCCGGGCCGGCGACGGCCTTCTCGAAGGACGCCGTGGCCTCGCTTAGCGCCGCGAGCGCCGAGTCCATGGATTTGGCTTCGAGTTCTTTGAGCGCCGACGCGTATTGGGCGCAGCCCAAATTGTATCCCAAGCTTTCGGAAAGCGGCTCCTCGATCCGAAGGTCGCGATAAGTTTTCAGCGCACCCTCGATATCTCCTTTCTTGAGCTGGTCATTAGCGGCATTCAGGCGGCCGGCAATGGACTCCCCCCGGGCCGGCGCGCAGACCGCTGAGAGGAAGAAGGCAAGCAGTAAGAGCCGAGCGCTACGCATACTCCTGCTCCTCCTGTGCGGTGGTCGGTCGTCGTGCCTTGCGCGCGCGCATCCAAGGTAGTACGACCAACCACACGCCTTCCGCCATAAAACAGGAAATCGCCACGGCCAGCGGCCATTGGAAGCGGTTCACCAGACGCAGGCGCACGTCGCTAGCTGCCGACCGCGTCGCAAGCGTGAGGAATCGGTCATAGATTTGATTGATATCCCAGGTGTCTATCGTGGAACGCACGTAGGGGCCGTCGCCCTGTTGCGCAATCTTGATCAAAGAATCCTCGTCCAATCTGGAGAGGTGCGGCTTGTCGCCGTCCATCACGGTCACATAACGACCCATCCAATCGGGTAGTGTAATCTCGGCGCCTTCCGGGTCCCCTACGCCCATCACAAAAATCCGCGCGTGCCTCGCCACTTCTTCGGATTTTTCCACGGCATCGCCCGAAACCTGTTCACCGTCCGAGATGAGAAGGATGGCGCGGTTCGCTCGGCTCGAGGCGCCGGATTTCGCATCATCCTCGCGGAACGCCTCGACCGCCGCCTCGAGGGCCGCGGCGATATCGGTGCCTTCGAGACTGATGGTATCGGTGTCGGTGGCGGCCAGGACGGCTTTGAAATACCCGTGGTCAATCGTCAGTGGGCATTGGAGTTCCGCGGCGCCCGAAAAGGCCACAAGTCCGAACCGATCACCCGGCATACGCTCCAGAAGCGAGACGACTTTCTGCCTCGCGCGGTCCAGACGATTCGGCAAAGGATTCGCCGCGCGCATGCTTTCCGAAGTGTCCAGGCACACAAGAATGTCGCGGCTCTGTTTACGGACCTCCTCCCAGGCCTGTCCCCAGTGCGGCTGAGCAAACGTGGCGGCCAAACCAGCGCAGCCCAGCAGCGGTAACCATACCAGCGGACGCCGCACGGTCGTGTCGTATCCTACCAGCAGCCTCGCAACCAGCGCGGCGCCTACGAACTGTTCGAGTCGCGCCTGACGTCGCCGTTCATAGTAAAGGAGTCCGACCGCGATCAGGGCCAGGACGGCCAGGGTTACAATGACCCAGATCGGCAATTGCCGCATGGGAAATATGAATTCAATCTTCATGGCAGCACCTTATGGGATCGGATCGAACCATTGCCGCCTCGATAGAATGGATGCGCCCAGGAATGCGCTGCCGATGAGGAGATACGGCAGGAATCCGTCTTCATAGTCGTAAAAATCGCCCACTTGGACCTCAGTGGCTTCCAACCGGCTGATCTCCGCATATGCGCCGTGCAGCGCGTCCGTTTCCGTAGCGCGGTAATACTGCCCGCCGGTGAGCGTTGCAATCTTGCGCAAACCTTCGTCGTCAATCGGCAACGGTCGAGCTACCATGTGTTGTCCGAACAGTGTTTGCTGCGGGATCAACACCTCGCTCCGCGACCCTGCGCCAATGGCGTAGATGCGTATGCCGTATTCCTTGGCCAAACCTGCGGCCGTCAAGGGCTCGAGTTCGCCTCGGTTGTTCAGTCCGTCCGTCACCAGAATGATTATTTTGGAACGGGCCTCGGACTTGCGGAGACGGCTGACCGCCAAACCGATGGCGGAACCAATCGCAGTCCCTTCCTTGCGTGAGTCGGACTCGTCAATGTGTGCCAAGTCGAGCTCCCGCTCGAGGATGCCGTAGTCCAGTGTCAGCGGACACTGTGTCCAGGCGTACCCGGCGTAAAGGATTAAACCGATGCGGTCCAAGCCGAAGCGGTCTTCATCCGTCTGTTTACGGCTGGCAATGAACTCGCGAACCGCTTCTTTGGTCACCGTGAGCCGATCCATCCGACGGCCACCGGCCATGAAATCAATCGCTTTCATGCTCCCGGACACATCCACGCACAGCATGATGTCCACGACGTCGGTACGGTCTTCCCGGACCTCGAGTCCAGTCATCGGGCGCGCCAACGCGAGTACCAGGAACGACAGCCCGCCGGCGCGCAGCAGAGCGGGTAGACGCCGCGTGAATCGCCGGTGCGCGCCGGGGAATCGGGCCAGGGTTTCACCGGTCGAGATGCGCATCACGCCGGGCGCACGGGCAAGGCTCTCGAAGCTAAACAACGCCACCACCGGGACCAACAACAACAGGAACCACGGGTTCATCAACGCGTGGAAGTGGAATGGGACCCACCAGGTCATGCGGCCGCCTCCTGTTGTACCGGAGCCGCGGGCATTCTCGGCACGGTCTCGTCAATGAAATGAAGCACTTGGGCAAAGCTCCCGTCCATCTCCAGCACGGTGGGTTCATACCGGGCGAATTTCACCCGATCGCTGTGGCGCATGAATCTGGCCAGGGCTTCCTGTTGCGGCGCGGTAAAGATGCCGCTGACCGCGGCCTCGGCCAGAAACTCCGGTGTCGTCCGCTCCGGCGCATGCAATTGGAACCGCGCTTCGATGTACCAGCGGAGGATATCGGAAAGTTCGACGTAATACGCTTCCCATTGGCCCGCTTGGGGCAAATGCCGTAGGTCCAGTTCTCGCAAGCGCGCGTAGGCGTTCTCCCACGGCGGCACGGCCTGCGCCCGGCGCTCGGCGTTCTTCCGACGGAGACGCCAGTATACATACGCGCCCGCCAAGGCCCAAAACGCCGACAGGCCCGCCAGCCACCATTTCCAATGCTGAAACAATGGATTCGGCATACCCATCGGCGCCGCATTTGCCGCGAAGTCCATCGCCGCGGCGGTCTCTTCCGGGGTCAGGTCTCGAACGCGCAGACCGGGTGACGGCAGCGTGAGTTTCTGGCCATCACCCCACTGAATTTCGGCCGGTTGAATCGCGTACTCGCCGATCAGGACCGGGTCCAAGATGTAGGTTTCTTTGATTCGTCTGCGATTCTCCGGGAGCATTTCAACGGTTTGCTCCGGCGCTCCGTATACCTCCAGCCCGCCGAACTTCCCACCCATCTGCGGCAGTTGAACTTCCACCTCGACCGGGGCCTCGACCACAACTGTGTATCTTGCCTGTCTATGGAATGGTATCTCGGGTGGTTCGAGCGTGACACAGCCGGTCACAACATCGCTCGCGGCCGAGGCAAGAACCGCAGTTATCAATAAGACACTAGTCATTGCATCAATTCGCTTTTTCCGGACCAGCGGGCCTGTTCAGTGCGCCACGTCTCACGAGGCCTCCTGAAGTCGTTCCGGATAAAGTTGGACGTTGTTCGCCTTCAGTGTTTCTTCGACGAGCGCGCGAAATTGCTCCTGCTCTTTCTGCATTCGGAGCGAGCTTTCCGCCCGAGATTTCACCTGGTCAAAAGGCAAGACTTTGGCGTCAGTCTTCGCAAGCACCTTGAACACGTACCACTTGTCCGCGATTTGGATGGGCTTCGCAATCGAGTCCGTTTCCGCCTCGAAAATCGCGGTTCCCGCGGCTTCACTGCCCGAAATTCCGGGCACGGGTGAACCCTTTCGGACGGTAACTGCTTCTTTTGAAAAATCCGTCAGACCCTTGGCCGCCTCTTCGGTGGCAGCGGTACCGACAACCACTCGAGCCGTGGCCGGTTCCGTGAATCGGTCAATCTCCGCCCGATAGTATCGCTCGACGTCTTCCGGCGTAACGGTCGTCTTGGCGCGAACTTCACTTTCAATCAGCTTGCGCACCATCAGGGCATCCCGTTCCCGCGCCAACGCGGCCTCAAATTCGGGGTCCTTGTTTAGTTCCAGGCGGTACGCTTTGTCGGTCAATAATCGTTCAACCAGAAGATTCTTCAAGAGGTCCGCGCGCTTTTCCGGTTTGCTAAACGCTTCCTGGAGCGGCGCCGGCAGCTTCACGATCTCGGCATCCAAATCCCGGTCGGTAAAGACCTCCCCGGACCATTCGGCCAACACCTTCTCACCGGGTTGAACTTGAGCGGCGGTACGCTTCACCATCGTGCGTTGGCGCAGTTCGCGTTTGAGATCGGACGTGCGTCCTAACTTTTCGAGGCAGGACGTAACCTTCTTGTCTATCTCGCTCTTCAGTTCGGACTGTGGCGCCAACATCTCCGCCTGATACAGGTAGGCCAACGCCTTCTCGAATTGCTCTTCCGCGCTGGCCAGCGAGGCCACGCTGTAACAGATGCTGGCGCGCGTCTTCGGGTCCAGGGAAGCCTTCTCCAAGTAAGATTCATACGCGGAAATGGCCTGGTCGCGCAATCCTTTCTGCTCTAAGTATTGCGCGTACTCGCGGGATAGCTCCGGCGTAAGACCGCCGGCTCCGCCGTTCGGAGTGGACGTGACATTCTGGGGCGCGCCGGACCGTGTCGCCAGAAAGAACAAGCCCGCAAACCCGGCAATCAAGATCGCGGTCTGGACGATGGCCAGGAAATTCGAAGGCCCCGCCGCAGTCTGGTACTGGCTGCGAAATTCGTTCAATCTTTCGGGGTCCGGTTTCGACATACGTAATTCTCAGTCATACGTCACGCATAGCGACGTTCCCGCATGCGGAAGAAACGATAGATTTCCTCGACGTACGGCCGGTCCGTCCGCACCTCAATCGTGTCTACCTTGGTACGGCGAAAGATTTGCTTCCGTTCCGCGATACGATCGCGGGCGGCGCGGGCGTACCGCTCCCGCACCAGTTTGCTGCGGGTATCCACCAAGACTTCCCGCCCGGATTCGGCGTCGCACACCGAAGCGAAGCCCACGTCCGGGAGTTGCTCTTCGCGCGGGTCGCTTACCAC